>CALGJW010000409.1 GCA_937930025.1 uncultured Saprospiraceae bacterium
TCCAAGTGACAGTATCTTCTTGGCGGGAGCGTTCCAAAATGCGGAAGGCATCTATGTAGATAGTTTACAGACTACCGAAGGTTGTGATTCTATAGTGAACACACAATTGACTTGGTATCCAGTATATGCCCCAGTAAGAAATCTAACGATCTGTCCATCTGATAGTTTGTTTGCTGGTGGAGCATATCAAAATACATTTGGCAGTTATGTTGATTCGTTGACCACGGTAAATGGATGTGATAGTATCATAACGACGAACTTGACCTTGTACCCAGTGTACCGAGATACGATTTATCCAGAGATATGTGATGATGTTACATTTACGACACCAGATGGTGGAGTAGAAAATGTAACAGGTATTTACACCGATAGTTTGACGACGATCAACGGTTGTGATAGTATCATAGTAGTAGACTTAATAGTTCATCCTACTTACAATCAAGTGTTCAGTGTAGAGATTTGTGAAGGAGATTCTGTAATGCTAGCAGGCGCCTATCAATTTACAACAGGTACGTATGTAGATAACTACACGACATCACCGGAAGGTTGTGATTCAGTAGTAACTACAAACTTATTGGTACATCCAATATTTGATACATTGATTACTACAACCATTTGTCCAGGTGATAGTATTTTGCTTGGGGGAGATTACCAGACTACGGAAGGACTTTATATTGATAGCTTACAAACTATTGAAGGTTGTGATTCAGTGATTAACACACAATTATATCTACATCCTGAATATGTTTTTGCACCAGCGCTTTGGATCTGTCCAGGTGATAGCATATTTATCGCAGGTTCATTCCGATATAATGCTGGATTGTATATTGATAGTTTGAATACAGTAAATGGATGTGATTCTGTAATTAATACTACATTGAGTTTATATCCGAATTACTCAGATACCTACGAAGTTACGATGTGTAATGGAGATAGTGTACTTGCTGAAGGAGCTTATCAATATACTGCCGGTCTTTATGTAGATAGCTTGAATACAGTAAATGGATGTGATAGTATCATTTACACTGATCTAATTGTATTGGCTACTTATCTTGATACTAATCTAATCGAAATATGTCAAGGCGATACCGTTCTATTAGGAGGAGCACTTCAGACCACAACTGGAATTTATGTTGATCATTACAATACAACATTAGGTTGTGATAGTACGGTGGTTACTGAGCTTACCGTTAATCCTACTTATAACTTTACTGTACCACACATAATATGTGAGGGTGATAGCATATTATTGGGAGGTGCATATCAATATAATTCAGGAACATATGTTGATACCTTCCAAACGGTAAACACTTGTGATAGTGTTGTAACGACATTACTTCAAATCGCTCCAAATTATGATGTGCCACAAGTCGCGACTATTTGTGATGGAGATAGTATTTTACTTGGTGGAAATTATCAGTTTTCCGGAGGGACTTTCTATGATACCTTGAATACTGTTTACGGATGTGATAGCGTATTAATTACTTCATTGACTATTCTTCCTACTTACGCGGATTCTTTTGAAATCCATGTATGTCCTGGTGATGGAATATTTGCAGGAGGAGCTTATCAAACTGTAACAGGCACATATGTGGATAGCTTACAAACTTTAGTTGGATGTGATAGTCTAATTATTACTGATCTTATTGTTCGTCCTAGTTGTATTGATACCGTGTATACAGCCATTTGTGAGCCGGATAGTATTTTACTTGGAGGTGATTATCAGTATACAGCAGGTTTCTATATTGATACTTTACAGAGTTCTGTCAATACTGATAGTATCATTGTAACCGGTTTGACCGTACATCCTCAGTCATTAGCGAATACACCAATTTCCATCTGTGAAGGAGATAGTATATTCTTAGAAGGTGCTTGGCAAAATACTGATGGAATCTATACGGATAGTTTATTAACGACAAATGGATGTGATAGTGTGATCAACTGGTATCTGACAATTGATCCGCTTCTTAGAAATACTATTAACGCAGCTATCTGTCAGGGACAACAGTACTTTTTAAATGGACAATTTATATCGACTCCTGGAGTCTATATAGATACAATACCTTCTACTAACGGTTGTGATCAAATAGTAACAACCATATTAGCTGTTAATCCAATTTACGCTCGAACAGATACTATTGAAATTTGCCAAGGTGATTATTATTTCGCGGGTGGAGCTTACCAAACAGAGGCCGGAACTTATCAAGATGACTTGTTGACAGTTAACAATTGTGATAGTACTATTATCACAGAATTAATTGTACATCCTGAATTTGCTGATACCACTTTGGTGACTATCTGCCACGGGGATTTCTTTACCTTGAATGGACAACAATATACAACAGCTCAAACGATCAATGATGCTTACACAACAGTAAATGGATGTGATAGTGTTCAAACTTATGTGCTAGATGTTGTTAATCCACTATTCAGCTTTGTTGTAGAAACTTTATGTGATGGAGATGGAATAGTTATAAATGGAGAATATATAACAGAAGCAGGGAGCTATAATGATACCCTGACAGCTGTGACAACTAGTTGTGATAGTATAATCATCACACAGGTTAATACATTCAACAGTGCCACCACAGAGTTGACCTTTACAATTTGCGAAGGAGATTCGATCTACGCTGGAGGAACTTACCAGACAATGGCAGGAACCTACTATGATAGCTTGATGACCTCTAATGGTTGTGATAGTTTAATAATAACAGAATTATTTGTGGAGAATAATATTATGCTAAACGCGGAGGATGTTACGCTTTGCGCAGGAGAATCAATAGAACTATTAGTTACAGGTTCTAATAACGTTAACTGGAGCCCAGGAAATGGACTTAGTTGTACAGATTGTCCAAATCCAATAGCAGCACCATTGTCTACTACTACCTATACTATATGGTCTAACACTTGCTTAGGGCAGACAGTACAAACCACTTTAACGGTTTTTGTTGAAGAAGCACCTTCCTTATCATTAGGAGCTGATGAATTAACAATTGTGCTTGGAGAGTCTACAACCTTGACAGCAATAACAAATGATCCGACTGCACTTATTACTTGGACAAACGCTGATGGAGAAATACTTTGTGAAGATTGTCCTGAGCTGACAGTTTCACCGGAGCAAACGACCGTTTATTTTGTAAGTGTTGAAAATGAAAATGGTTGTAGTACTACAGCCGAAATTACTATAAGAATAGATGACGCCTGTTCTAATGCGAAGTTTGAAATTCCAAACATGATCTCACCGAATGGTGATGGAGCAAACGATGTGTTTAGAATTAAATATGAAGGTGTAAATGATATTAGTATCCTACGAATCTATAACAGATGGGGTGAATTGGTCTATGAGACCACCGACATCAATAGATTCTGGGATGGTTCGTTCCGTGGTAAGCAATTAAACCCAGGGGTTTATGTCTACTATCTTGAAGGTACTTGTCTAGATGAAGAGAAGTTCCAGAAAACAGGAAACGTCACCATATTGAAATAAGCTTTGATTAGTTACCAAAGTCGAGACCATTCGGATTAGCCGTCCGGATGGTTCTCTTTTTTTAGGCCTTACCCTTTTCTGTATACCTTGTTTAGGGTACTTTTTCCAACCCTGTGTTCATTTCTACGGTTTTTCTTCTTTAGCAAATTCACAGATCTGTGTGTTTCAAACCCAGTTTATTTTTTTTTACCTAAATGCGCATTTTAATTACTGTCACCAAATGGAAGTCATAAAAAGTACCCAAAAATTAAGGGTTTACAAAAGTTTAATATTTATCTAAATAATTTTCAATTACTAATACATAGATAAATTAATTAATGTTTTTAAAGTAGCCGGTTACTAGAGTATTCTATTCAAATTTTTTGCGGATTCTGCAACTAGGTTTTTGTTTGAGATAACATTGTGACGGCCTATTGGCACAGAGTTTGGATATATCTAAGTGTTCCGAAGATATATATAACCACCCATCCGGAACTTCCCCAACGTTTTCCCTCCCGCATTAGACATACTACCAATAACATAACCGGCACCTTTTGTGCTTTTTTACCATGAAAAGAAAAATACAATACCTAGCGGTCTTCGCTTGTTTCTTAATCTACAGTGATATCCAATCACAGGATATTCATTCATCTCACATTCATGCTACACCAACGTTTATAAATCCAGCCTTAAATGGTTTGATGAACGGTGATGTCCGTTTTATGGCTAACACGCGTTCTCAATGGAACAGTGTAACTAAAGGATATAATACATCCATGGGGTCTGTAGACCTTCAGGTTTTAACAATGGGCAACGGAGATATGCTTGGAGCAGGTTTGAATGTCTTCGTTGATAAGGCGGGAGATTTAGATTATAAAAATACTGGAGTTGGAGTAGGGCTTACCTACTTGAAATCTTTAAATGGAAGAAATGGAGGCAACTATGTTTCTTTCGGTCTTCAAGCTTCACAATTATCTAGTGGATTGGATTACTCTAAAATTATTGCTTTCGATGCTGAGCCTTTAGTTTTGGCTGGAGCGGCGGACAAAGTAAATTATTTAGACTTCTCAACTGGCCTAGCTTGGTTTTACGAAATCAATAGAACAACCAGTTTCCATATTGGAGTGTCAGCAATGCACTTAAACAAACCTGAAGTATCTTATCTATACGATGAGAACTTAACAGAAGATCAGTTCCTTTTCAGAAAGATTACTGTACACGGAGCAGCTGATTTCAAGCTAACAAGAAAGTCAAATCTTAAACCAAGTTTCATATTCGCAGATCAGGGTCCTCATAGAGAGATCACTGCAGGTTCTTTTTACAAGTACAGAACAAAATTAGATAGATCAAACAAAGAAACTTCTTCTATTTACTTAGGAGCGTGGTTAAGATGGTATGCAGAAAAAGATATCAAAGGTGTAGATGCAATTGTGGCAGCAGTGAGATTTGATCACAAAAATACACACCTCACATTTTCATTTGATGTGAATATTTCAACACTTAAGAATGTAAGTGGTGGAAGTGGGGGTCCTGAATTTTCAGTAGTGCAAATTCTGGATTTTGAAGAGCGGAGAATGCCGTACAAAGTTAAATGTCCAGCATTTACCTACTAATTGGATTGGGTTATTTCTTCATTTTAGAATGCCCATCTCGCTTTGCGGGGTGGGCTTCTTCTATTGTAGAAAGTATTGAAAATTGGGTCTTACCAACTTTGAAAATAATCATCCGAGCGATTTACCCTAGATAGACGACATTGTTTTCCCTAAATAAAAAGCGTCAACAATTAGAAATTAATAATCAATATAGTTTGTGTTTTTAGTTGCTTGGCCCGTTTGCGAATATTAAAGAAAGACCAAATGAATTGACTGGAAAACTGTTATTAGATTTAACTTCATCGATTTGAGCTAATAGTGAAGTGAAATCATACTCGGAAAAACTGACTGTATAATACGGTCTAATCACTAATGAGGTTAAACCTCCTCCGCTGAGATTTAGAGATAAGTAGATTTGAGTATTCCATCCTTTTTCATCCATAAACAAAAGACCATCATTTAAAGTAGATTTATAGGTGAGTTTAAAGGAGTCGTACGCGATGTTAGCTCCAAAACTTATCGGAGTGGAGGGAATGAAAAATTCAGGGCCAAGATAAACAGCGGTATTTTTAATATTAATTTTTTCCTCAATGTCCGGAGCATTGGATTCAATTTTTTGAAAATTAGCAAGCACTCCAACATTTAATGCCACAGCTTCATATTTATATCTTGCACCCAATGAAAGACCATACCAAGATTTGATCTCATCCCAGCTTAGAAGAGAACTGTTAGCCTCTCGAATTCGACTATTAACCTCTTTTAAGCTAATAGATCCATAGCTTGCCCCAGTTAAAAAATTAAACTGGGCCGTGGTGTTATTTGTAAAGCCAACTACTAGAAAAAGCAGTAAGAGTACCAATTGCTTGGTGTTTGGAGGGATTAAAGGCATTTTAGTATTTGTGTTTGTAAGCCAAAAATAACAAAATGTATGGAACAAAAAATGAGTCAAATGGAAATTATCCATTGACTCACTTCTCATGTTATAGGGAATTATAAAATATTTATGTTAAAATCTCATGAAAGGTTTTTTGATCGTTTATTAAATTGACGGATAAAAAAGCTATTTAGGCCTTATTTTAAAAGAATTTCAACAGTATTATTGGTTGCTTTTTCTTGAGATGCACTACCTTTTCCTTTAAAGTCAATCTGACTTCTTTTTACTCCTAATGTCACAAACATGCTCTGAATATGTTGGGCTCTAAGGTTTGAAAGTCTTTTATTTTGCCTTTCATTCTTTCCATCTAAAGTATGCACTTCAATAGCGACCTTCTTGTTTTTATTTGCCTTGAGCGCCTCTGCTAGTCCTAAAAATTCTGACTTTGAATAGTATGAAATTCTTTGAGATGCACGATTAAATTTCATTTGTTCAAGGGAGTAGGCTTGGTTACTTTCTTTTTGTCCATTTAAGAATTCTAAAAACTGATTTTTAAATGTATATATTTCTTGTAATCCTGTATTTGCCTTTGGCATTTTAGTCGCAACTTTCATAGAGTTGTTTACAATCTTTTTTTTCTCTTTGAAAGTATTCTTTCTTTTTAGTTCATTCGAAAGCGAAGGGGTATTAGACTGAGGGTTTTTTATTGACGCAATTTGGTCTGTTGGAAATGTAGACTTGGTATTTGATTTTGTTTGGATAGATTTAGAAATATTCAAAGCGGACTTTTTGTCTTTCGATAATTTGACTTTTGAATTGGAAGAAAATTTCGTTTCTACTTCCTCTTTTACTGTTGACTTAAAATTAGGAGCTACTCGATGATAGGCATTTGGCATCGAGGCGCTATTGGCATTCAAAGGCATTTGAGTTGCTACTTTTGGTGAAGCCTTACTATTTGAAAGCTGAATGGAATTTGATACCGTTTTATGCGCTGTTTTGGTTTCAACTCGGGTTGCTTCCCAATTCGACTCAGGCATCTTTTGTTTTGTAGGAAAATTTGTGTCAACCCACTCTTTGGATTTTGTTTTTATTGGTTCAGTTGATTTAGTGAAAGTTGTTTTTTGGGAGGTAGCCAGGTTGGCTGATTTCATAGTAATAGCTTCAGATTTTACATTATTACCGACAAAATTTTCTTTGACAATTGCTGGATCAGCTTGGAGTGTTTGCTGTAGATTTTGATTTATTTCAGCCAATTTTTTAGCATTGACTTGATTAAATGATTGGTCCTCCATTGATTTTTTGGTTTCAACATAGGCTTGTTTTTGATTTTGACCGCAATTCGTAAAGACTGCGATTAAAATAATAGGAAGCATAATTTTGCTTGTTTGTAATAAGTTGAACATTTAAAGTGATTTGTGTAGTTTAAAAAATACTCTATCAGGGGCGGATAGAATGGTTTGGAAAAACTAGTATCCAAAATCTTATCAAATAATATGAATTCTGGAAACGATTTCTGTGACAAACCTTTTGTTCCTATTAGAATAAATTATAATGTCTTTCATGCCCGATTGGTGGGCATTCTGCACTTATAATTAGTGATTTGTCAAATCTTAATATTCAATTCATTAGTACCTAATGACTAATTTTATCGTTTCAAATAGGAGAACAATTGGAAAACAACTTGATTCGAGCTATAAAAACCTTATTTATTCTAAGTCTGGTGATACTATTTGTACCACAAATAGCTGGTGCTCAGGGTGTAACTGGTCAAGTGCTCAATGAAGATGCCGAGCCTATTCCCTATTCAAATATCTTCATTCAGGAACTCGGAACTGGAACTTCTTCCGATGAACAAGGGAAGTTTTATTTAAAATTAATTACAAAAGGGGATTATCGAGTCATTATTTCAGCAATTGGTTACAATTCGATAATAGATACAATCATCGTTGGCGACGAGATTCTCGACATAAATTACCAACTCTCCACCTCCACTGAAGATCTTTCTGAAATCGTAGTTAAAGCTAATAAAAGGGATCCCGCTTTTGCTATCATCCGAAAAGTAATAGACAATAAAAAGGCCTATCAAAAATCCTTGAACAGTTATCGGGCCCAAGTGTATATTAAAGCGACAGAAGCGATCGAAAACTTGAAAGCTCCAAAGGAAAAAAAGAAAAAGGATTCCGATGAGGAAAAGCCAGTAGATCCTTTTGAAGCGGCTGAAATAGAAAAAAAGAAATTAATTGCAGGCCTTAATATGGTCGAAATGGAATTACAACTCAATTACCAGTACCCAAAAAAATATAAAGAAGAAAGAACAGCTTATAAATTATATGGCTCCAAGGATGGATTGTATTTGCCAATTTTCGGAGATGCCGATTTTAATTTTTACAACAATCTTGTTGACTTCGGTGGAATGACTGAAACAAAGATCATTTCCCCATTAAGTAACACAGCGATTTTGAGCTATAGATATAAGTTAGAAGAAACACTTTTTGAAGAAGGTAGAACAGTATATAAAATAAAAGTAATTCCTAGAAAAGTAGGTAATGCCACCTGCTCTGGAATTCTATTTATCAATGCTGATATTTGGAATATTAATCGTTTGGACTTGAAATTGGAAAAAGGTGGATTACGTATTTTTGACGCCCTGCGGATTGAACAAACCTACAATATAGTCGGTGACGATTTTTGGATTCCCACGAGGCAAGCATTTATTTATCAAACTAAGCAAGGAAATAAGAAAAAATTTAAGGGTCAAACGACTATAAAATATTCTACGGTTGAACCCAACTATACCTTTTCAGAAAAATTCTTCAATAATGAATTGGCAGTAACTACGGCTGAAGCCTACGAACGAGATTCTACTTACTGGAAAAATGCTAGAATAGAACCACTCACAGAAAAAGAAACGGAGGTAGTCGCCATACGAGACAGCATCGACGCGGTGTTGAATTCTAAATCTTATAAGGACAGTATTCAAGCAGCTTACAATAAGGTAACCCTACAAGATGTAGTTTGGGATGGAGTAGGCTTTAGAAATCATGTAAAACAAAGACAGCTGTACTTTGGTTCCTTACCCGCTTTTATTGATTTTGAAGTATTGGGAGGATTAAGATTAGGTCCATATGTTAGCTTTTTTAAAAGGTGGAAATCTGGAAAATATATCAGCACATATACGGACTTTAATATAGGCCTTGAAAACAAGGATATTAATGGAGAAGCAAGTATAATCTATAGGTATGATCCTCATCGCTTGGCAGATGTTTGGTTTAATTTCGGAAGGCAGTTTTATAATATTTATGAAAACGACGCTTACCTCAATCAATTAAGAGCCAGCAATTACATTTTAATTGATGTGTTAAATGGTGGTCATCGATTTGAAATCTACAATGGCCTATATTTTACAACGTCCTTTGCTTTTGCCAAACGGAAGTCCGCAGCCCCTTTTGATACCGGTTTCTTAAATGGAATAATAACTCCAGAACCTGCGAGGGAATTTGATCCCTATGACTCCTTTATTACAGACTTTGAATTGTCTTTTACTCCTGCGCAAAAATACTTGACAGAGCCAAAGCGAAAAATAATTTTGGGCTCAAAATGGCCTACCTTTAAATTGGGTTACAAAAAAGGCTGGAACAAAATATTTAAATCTGAAATAGATTTTGACTTCTTGTATTTAGGCATTAATCAAAGAATCGAATTCGGGGCCATTGGGAATTCCAGATACCAAGTTGAAGTAGGAAAGTACCTGAATACTGCAGACTTAAGATTTGTAGACACCAAACGTATTCGACAATCGGATCCTATTTTATTTTCCCAAGGAGATGGGGCTTTTCAAGCTTTAGATACTTCGCTATTGGCTGTCAAGCCTTATCTTGAAGTACATTATATTCATCATTTCGATGGCGCCTTGATCAATAATATTCCTATCGTTAAATTGACGAATATACGAGTAGTTGCTGGTGGTGGGTTTTTGTATCTACAAGAAAATAATTTTAGACACGAAGAATTATTCGCAGGTTTAGAAAGAGTGTTTAAACTTGGCGCAAGAAGAAGGTTGAGGTTAGGAGGATATGGGGTATTTGCCAACTCAAATAAATTCGGTGTAAACACCTCTTTCAAAGTAAGCATCGATCTTATCGATACCTGGAAAAAGGATTGGACCTTTTAGGAGTTCATTGCCCATCTATTTAGTTGTAATGAGGTGGAAAAATATTCAATTACAAATAAGCCCTTTCCACACAAAATAAAAACGCATTAACATCTGAAACCCATTCTTTTGGCGCTTCCTCGCCGAGTATAACGCAAGCCAAGGCTATTAGATTCCCTCGATACCACACATTTCCAAAGTTCATTTCCTCTTTGGCTGTTCTGAAATCTTTAGCCAAAACAGCATCAGTCAGTTTTTTAATTTGATCCGGTAAGTCTTCATCAATATTTTTAAATGCGGCAAAATATTTTTCTGTACTTCTACCTTCTCTTACGGCTAATCCATAGACTTGGAAAGCGGCATTCCCCAATTCTGTTTCAGGATTTAAATTAAGCGCTGTCTCAATCCAATCCTTTTTAGCACCCCTCGAACAAGCCGCAAATGAAGTGATGGAATTAGCGTAAGCTGGATAAGAATTAGTGTGATTTACCGCCTCTTCTAATGAACCTTTTTGCAATAAATGAAAAGCATATTGTGGCCCGTTTTTGATCTCTGGGCTCAATCCACTTTTGATGCTATTCATAGAAGAAATGTAATCGTTGGATTGATTGGGTCGTTCTACATTATTCGTTCCTTGACTTTCTAAAAGCCTAGCAATTCGTTCCGATTCGATTAATAAAGCTTCGGATAAAGAAGGGGCATTATCTATTGCTACTTTCATTGCTCTCAAGGCCTCCTGCCATTTCCGCTCGCTGGATAATTCATAGGCAGAGGCATAAGCCAGCCATGGATGATTTGGCCAACTTTCATGTCCAGCCATAAATCTTTTCTTTTGACTTTCTTCATCCTCTATACAACGTGCTGATAAGTAATATATATCCGCATTGTTTGGTTCGGATTGATTGAGTTGAGTATACTTGGTGCAATATTTTTCGCGCATTTCTTCTCCACCAAATTCTTGCAAAGAACGAACGGCAACTACTTCATTTGGTCGTTGCGCTAGTCGATTAAGCATTATTTCTTCAAAGTCAGAGAGCCGACCGGCTTCTTGTAGCCAACTAGTTATATGCGGGGAATCCCCTCCATCCCATTTAGCATGTATGCGTATCATGTTTTCCGCGTCGGTTTCATCCTCTAATGTGGATAAAATAGTTTCTGGATTTTCACTACTTAATGCAGTCAATACTTTTCGCCTACTTCCTTGCTCAGCATTTGTAGGTGGTTCTGTAAAAATATGTTTTGCATTGCTTAAGAACCACCTTTTTGAACCTAACATATTTGGAACAGCATCGGTTTTGCCATCATATATTACGGTATAATTTATCATAGCCGCCGCATTGGCAACATTGTAAACATAGTGACCGCTATTGCTACTTATGGAAGGTTCGAACGCCTCAATCAACATACCGTCTTCATTTTTAGCCTCCACCAACATGTGGTTGCCAGGCTTCAATTTTAAACTCCTATACTTATGAGGTTGCAGGCGTATGTTTTGATTTCCTATAGAAACATTTACGGGTTCGGCCAATCCATTGTAAACAGTTATTTCCGCTTGTTCAACGGAATTGACTGCAAAGACAGTGGCACCTACAATGGATGCGGCCACTAAAAATTTCAAAGCCCCAGGCACAATGCCCTCGGCACTGATAAATTTATCCCACATAGATAAATTCATTTTCATTGGGCGTTCTGCTCCCGGCAATAATGTCTGGTAGTCAAATCCTATCTTGGTTGGAGTAGGAGCAGCCTTGCTGTTACCCTCAAGCGTAATTTTCTGAACTTGTTCTTCGCTTACAAGTAAGGTCGATAATGCTTCAGATCTCAAATGTTCAAATGCCTCTCGGTATACGCCGACCCAACCATCAATCACATTCATCCAATGGTTGATGTTTTGTTGATCCGCAAAACCAACGCCTAAGGGCTCTAATCTTTTCCTCCAACTTTCCACACCCATGGCCATCTGCAATTGAACATCAAGCACTAAATTTGGTGCAGCAATATTAAGGTCATCTAATACTCTATGTAGATCATTACAAGCGGATAAGAGTTCCACCATTTCCGAAGAAGTAACTCTACCATCAGCCATTACAACCTGAACAACTTGGGCTAATATTTTATGCGAATCATTCATATTCGCAATACTGTGTTCAGAATAATGAATCACTTTTAATAGGGACTGCAAATATTCTGGCCAACCATTGCCAATTTTTTTTGCCATACTTAGATGAGCACTACGGACCAATCTATCATGCGCTGCTACGCGATCTCTAGCGGTATCTACTTCGGAAGAAACCGTTTTTAGTATTTGTGGTAATTCTTTTCGCCTTACCTGAACACCTCGATGCCAAATTCCGTTTCCTGTTGATTCCAATCTTTTGTGATGAATTGCCTCCAGTTGATGAAATTCTTCTAATAGCGTATTATAGTCCTCAAGGTCTTCTACCAAAGACTCAGGATAAATTTTGCTAATCACAGATTTTGGTTCAGGAGTTTCACTTTCAGCTAAATATAAGTCCTCAACATTTTGATAATTCTGACAAAAAAAACGGCTCAAGTATACTCCTCTATATTTAGAATTGAAATAACTTTTTTCGTATTGTAAATTTTGGTTTTTAATACAATCTGCAGTTGGTTTTAATTCTGTTTCCAATTTTGCCGATGCAATTAACTTAGCAGTCATTTGTTTTTTTATCAGATCGGGATTGGAAAATAAATCCCAAGCGGAACGATCATCTATGTTGCCAGGTATATATGTTTTTTTAGCATTTGCCTCTCGCTCTTGATCTGGTGGATGCGTTGACCACATTTTTGGTGGCTGAGCAATTCTATTCGTGAATACTCTGAAATTTTCCGGATGCTCAGCGGGAACTTTTGGAGACTCCCCATAAGTGTCATCATCCAATATTAATGCTGTTTTTTCAATAGAATTAGTTTGTAAAGCATAAACATCTTCTACAGCCTTTTTATCCTGCAATTCTTTATTGACGGAATTTAGTGCGCTGGAAAAGGCCTGGTCAGCTGCTTGCAGTTTGTGTAACGCATGAATCAATGCGTCGCTTCCAGTAACTGACACCGCAACCAAATCAGCTTGAAATTCCATTTCGCGAGAAAGTGCTCTTTGACTTAAAACCACAATGCGAAAGAATAATTCTACAATGGATCGAATCGACCAAACAACTAGGGAAAGTATCCAGCCTATCCAGGCGATTCGAATATCAATCCGGGAGAGTCCGGATAAAAATGAATCCAATACATCTCTTTTTCCAATAACGGTATTGGCAATTTGATTCGCAATATATACCCATCTACCTACTAACATGGACCTTTGAGCAAAATGCCCAAATTCATGCGCCAACACAGCCTTAAATTCACCCATGTTCAAAACATTAATCAACCCTAGTCCGATCTCTAAGTTTTTCTTTGAAGGCCAAAATAAATTTAGAATAGAAAGGGGATAAAAAACAGAGGCATTTACTCGATTGGACAAATAAACTTTGTGTGGTCTAGGCGCTCCTGCTTCATCGGCTAATTTGTACAAGTAGTCAAAAAGTAAGGGTTCCTCTTTTTCTTGGATTTCTTTACCGTCATGTTCAAATTTGGTAGCAACAAAAAAGAATGCCTTAATCATAAAGATTGCCAAAAAAGCGCAGCCTAGTCCAAGGCCGACTGTAAGTAGAGGGCTCTCAGAGCCGTAATAGGCATCGGTGAAAAGATGCTTGGCGGAAAAAAAGAACCAAAAAGTTAAAGCGAGATAAAAAACAAAAAATCCTACGATGCCGGCTAAGGCTAACCATACATGCCGTTTATAGGTTGGGGTGGGTTCTGTTAAGTTTTCAGGTACGCTTTGGACACTTTTGTTGTAGATGGAGTTCATTTGAAGTAGACTTAGTTTTCAATAGTTAACAAGATATATAAAATCATAAAGGGAACAAGGCTGTTGATTTAAAAAAAATAGGTCCAACACTACTTTATTGAATATTTTTTAGGCTTGAGCTTGAAATTTTAAAACTCACCAGAATTACTTTAGTTATCTCTTGAAAAACTATATGGAAATATATAGCGGTATTATTCGAAGCTCGAACTTTATTTCTATTTTGGCTGTTGGTACTAATAAGGAGTCAATTTGGTGGTTTCATGCCTAATGTTGATCCTTAAATAGTTTAAATTCTACTGAGAATCTGTTTAATGATATGAGGAAAAATTCGGTTTACTTTCTAAGTTTTTATTTAGGGCTAGTTTTGATGGTATTTTCGAATGCTGCAATGCTTTCAGTCTCTAATTGGGACGTGACCGCAGAAGAAGATGGCATAGTTGTCTATTCAAGATTTAATGGCGATGATGCTATTAAGGAGGTTAAAGTCGAAATGGAAATTGACGTCGAAATGGAAACCTTTGTAGCTTTCTTAAATGATGTACCCGCCTACACCTCTTGGGTGTATAAATGCAAAGAAGCCAAGTTAGTGGAATCCATAAGTAACGATTCCTTTGTTTACTATACAGAGTCTGATTTCCCGTTTCCAGTTAGTAATCGTGATATGGTGATTCTTTCCAAGCAAACATATGATCCAGTGCTAAAAAAGGTAACGGCAAGCTCAGTGGCAGTGCCAGATAAAATGCCGGAAAAAAAAGGCTTGGTACGAATTAAGGAGTTTGAATCCACTTGGCAAATTACTGAAATTGCGACCAACAAATTAAAAATTGAATATCAAGCAAAAACGGATCCAGCTGGATTTATTCCGGCTTGGGTAGTCAATCTGGCTATTGGGACGGCTCCACTAAAGACCATGAAGGCATTACGCAAGCAATTGGAGGAATAATGGTGAAACTGATTCGTTATTTTCAAAAGTGAAATACCAAAAATATCAATACCGTACTTTTTCTCTTTTTATTTTCGATCATCATTTCATTCTGCTCGGTAAATCTGAAAAATAGAATTCTTTGCTGCTTGCTTCCCGATTCAATTTCTTTTCTTTTTTAGATTGATCTAGATTTCGTCTTAGGAGTATTACCCAAAAAGATAGTTCTTGGTTCATTTATTTTCTATCTTCAACGGATAAAACCAACTAGAATGAAATCAAGAGTTCTATCCATCGACATCTTGCGCGGGCTCACTATTTTTCTAATGATAGTCGTCAATACGCCTGGGAGCTGGAACTTTGTATATCCGCCCCTTAGACACGCAGCCTGGCATGGATGTACCTTAACAGATTTAGTTTTCCCTTCTTTTTTATTTGTCGTGGGTCTATCTATGTTTATCTCATTGAGAAAAATTGATCCTAATAAAAGCGGGGAGCTTTATAAAAAAATCATATGGCGAGGAGCACTCATTTTTTTAATAGGCCTTCTTTTAAATTGGTTCCCTTTTTATCATAAGCATATTTCTGACCTTAGAATTTTTGGTGTACTACAACGGATTGCGCTGTCCTTTTTGGGTGCTGGAGTTTTGGTGGTTGCCTTGAGAAAAATTCCATCGATAATTATTGCTATAGTGGTTTTAATCATGGGACATTGGGGATTACTATATTTTTTAGGCTTGGATGATCCCTATGCATTAACCACAAACTTTAATAAAGCTTTGGATCTTATGATCATGGATCCAGATCATATCTATCAAGGATTTAAAGATGGTGTCGGTGAATCAGTTGCTTTCGACCCGGAAGGTTTATTAGGTACCATGACTGGAATAGCTCATGTGTTATTGGGCTATGTCATTTGTAGTAAGGTGCTAGAAAATGGGCAACCTGGGATTAAGGAAATTAAATTCTTAGCTATGCTTGGCGTAGCGTTTATCCTTGTCTCTAGAATTTGGGATTTTGGCCTTCCGATTAATAAGCCATTGTGGACGGGCTCTTATGTGCTATATACCATCGGTGTTCTTTCCTTGGTCTGGGCGTTATTGATTTGGATATTAGATGTAAAAAAATGGACAGGATGGGCATATGTTTTTAGAGCTTTTGGCAGTAATCCTTTGATTAGTTATATCCTCTCTGGAGTCGTAATCAAATTATGTTATACAGTCTTTACAATTGATGGAGTAGGGTTGAATGCATTAATTTATGCTGACTTTTTTCAACCGATATTTGGAGATACCCTCGGAAGTTTTATCTATGCACTGAGTTATACCATGTTGATTTGGTTGTTTGCCTGGTGGTTGTATAGGAAGAATAAAGTGATAAAGATTTAAGTGAAATTTAGTTATTTAGGAAAAGGATTTTTGGGATTGTATGGATAAGTTTGGTGTAGACGGTGAGTCGAATAACGTTTATGGGTGGCCACGAAGGCGCGAAGGCGCAAAGGCACGAAGACGCAAAGATGCAAAGCCACGAAGACGCGAATGCACGAAGATGCAAAGCCACGAAGACACGAAGGCACAAAGAGGCAAAGGCATTAAGCCACAAAGGCATTAAGCCACAAAGACACGAAGCCACGAAGACGCAAAGCTACGAAGTCACGAAGGCACAAAGCCACGAAGACGTGAAGGCACGAAGGCACAAAGGCACAAAGGCACGAAGATGCAAAGCCACGAAGACACGAAGGCACAAAGAGGCAAAGGCATTAAGACACGAAGACGCGAAGGCACGAAGCCACGAATGCACAAAGATGCAAAGACATTAAGACACGAAGACGCAAAGACGCGAAGGCACGAAGGCGCAAAGACACAAAGCTACGAAGGCACTAGGGCGCGAAGGCACGAAGACGCAAAGGCACGAAGAAGACACGAAGTCGAATAATCAAGTTAATCCCAGGATCCTAATAATTATGGTTAAAATATTTTTCATCACATTTTTGATCAACATAATTTCGACACTATTGCCTTTTACATTTTGACTTTTAATTTTTGATTTTCAAAACCAACTTCCCCTTCTTTTCTCCATTAAACAATTTGCAAAACGTCCCATAGAAATTTTCAATTCCCTCATAGACATCCTCCCTTGTTTTCAACTTACCTTCCATCATCCACTGTCCTAACTGCATCGCACCTTTTTTATAATCACTGGCATAATCAAAAACCACCATACCTTGCATCGTTGCGCGATTGACCAAAAGGGAGAGGTAATTGGATGGGCCGTTGATAGCAGTAGTATTATTGTATTGAGAAATAGCTCCGCAGATCACTACTCTAGCATGCATACGCAGTCGTGCTAGGGCAGCATCTAAAATTTCTCCACCTACATTATCAAAAAACACATCAACACCATCTGGGCAATGTTTCTTTATTTCACGAATCACAGATTCATTTTTATAATCAATGGCGCCATCGAATCCAAGTTCTTCAACCAAGTATTTACATTTCTCCGGTCCACCTGCGATACCTATGACTCGACAACCTTTAATTTTCGCGACTTGACCGGCTACTGAACCCACAGCCCCAGCTGCACCAGAGATTAAAACCGTTTCTCCTTCCTTTATTTTTCCCACTTCTAAAATCCCAAAATAAGCGGTCATGCCCGGCATCCCTAATGTACCGATATAGGTTGTCATTGGAGCCAGGGAAGTATCTACTTTGAAATACCCATTCCCTTCAGTTGCGACATATTGTTGAACGCCACCCCAGCCACTTAGTACATCTCCTACTTTAAAGTGAGGGTGCTTATTTGCTTCAATCACTTTACCGATAGAACCGGCTCGCATCACCGCATCTATCTCAACTGGAGGGATATAGGACTTGGAATTATTCATCCAGCCCCGCATGGCAGGATCTAAAGAGATATAATGATTTTCTATCAGTACTTGTCCTTCTTCGCATTTTGGAATAGGCGAAGAGGTCTGTTTCCAAGTATCTTGATCAGGAAGTCCAATTGGTCTTTTTGCTAGCAGCAGTTGCTTATTCATTTATTTCAGAAATTATCTGTTAGAAAAATATCCTAAAGTTACCAATTCTACGGAGAAGTGATTCGATGCTTAACAGCGCTAATTTCATTCATTCTGTATAAATCAATTTTCTTTTAGGTAATTGTTGATAGGTTCTTGAATTAATAAGCCCGCGTATTCCAAATATTCAATATAGGTTAGCATAATTTCGTATGCTTGTTTTTTTACTAGTAATTCTGTTTTGAGTGTATTTTCTCGCAGTTTTATTATTGCTTTTGGCGGTGTTTCTGCTATCTTTTGATATTCCTTAAGGACATATTCCGATTGGCTATTTTTCAGTTGATCGCTAACAAGTTCATATTTTTGAATAAGATTATTTAGATGATTAAAAGTGGCAAACTTTTGCTCATTCAATCTTTTGTTTAAATTGCGGTATTCACTTTCTGATTCAAATATGTCTATTTGAAGTTCATTCAAGTCCAAACGCCCTGCATTTTTAAATGGAATATCAAAACCAATTCCAATAGAAATACTTTTTCTAAAGCTATCGGTTGGGTCATCATCGTATGCATATTTTGCTTGTAAATAAGATAGAGAAATTTTAGAATTGGCATCTTCCCTTTGATACCGCAGAATTCTATTATATGCTTTTGCTGATTGAACTTTTAGAATAGGATGGCTAGATGATTTAACCGGATTTAGTTTTAATAATTTTTTTTTGATGCTATTTATTGTCGGAAGATCAAAATCATCAATTAGGATGCGTTGATCCGATCGATCTGAATCTTGTATGACTTTATCCAAAGTGACAATTAAATTTTTCAAGTCCATTATTTGACGATTAATTTCTTGTTGATCGTCCTTGGCTTCTATTAGATCCATGATATCAAAGTCATCCAAGGATATACTTCTCTTGAGTAGGGTAACTTTATCGTTTAACAGTAATTGCTGTTTAAGTTTAATGTCTAAGACTATTTTTTGAAAAAGGTAGTTTATAACCAAGTCATACCGCTTTCTTATTGCTTTACTTTTGGCGGCCTCCATTTCCATTTTTGTCATAAATAGGACGGTTTCTTGAAATTGTTTTTGTGTTTTGATGCTTCTTAGGCTATTGGGGCTAACTCTAATTAAGTATTCTTGATTTTGTAAATTGAAACCGTTCGATTCAGTTCGAAATTCTAATTTCTCAATAATTGGAAGGTTGGAAGGAACGGTTGTCATATAGTTCATTTTTCGACCTTGGAAAAGAACCGATTCGTCATTTTGGAACCCTTTAATAAAATAATCTAGGTCACTTTGAGCAAAGAGAAAATTTGGGGAGAAAAACAATAGACCAATTAGAATAATTGTTTTCATAGTAATAAAATTATAGAAGCTTGTTTAATCCTGAATTGAAGATGTGATTTTTGGTGGAGTGAAAACTTTGATCACTTTATCGTTTTGATTGTTTTCTGTTGAATTTAACTTCAAAATCACTTTTTCCTTTTGAAGGAATTCGTTTTCGGTTGGTATTTCAATTATTATTTCCCGGCCGTGGAATTTAATCGCTGGATTAGTTGTTAATCGTTCGGGTATTTCAACAATTCTCGACCCCATCCCAATAATTACTCCTTTACAATTTGAAGCTGATTGTACTACTGAATTCACAAGGATACTGTCCCCTAATTTTACTTTTAATAATAAATTCTCTAACACATATGCCTTTACTTGATTGGGGTTTTCTTCGTAAAAAGTTAATAGGGTATTGAAAGAAGAAACTTGTTCCCCTTCTTTGCAAAAAATAGATCCAACTATTCCATCTCTGGGTGCAGTAAGTTTTAGTTTTTCTGATGCCGAATTAGAAAAGGAAATTTGATTTTTCAATTTGTTTATTTGACTTTTTAGGGGGTGACTAGAACTATTTAGTTCATTTTGTAATTTTTTAATTTCTGAATCTATTGGTTGAATGATCAATTCAAGCTGTTTTTTGAGTCCTTCAATCTTTATGACATTAGGACTTTTGCCCGATTGATCTGTTGCAGGTTGAATACTTTCTAAATCTATTAGGAGTGATTTTTTAATAGATAAGTCTGATTCCAATTGATCAATTTGCGAAAGAATCGCATTTTCCTTGGCGATCTTTTGTGACTTCAATTGGCTAATTGAAGACCTAGTAGCTGCCTCCCAAAATATTAGTTGTGAATTTAATTCCGCGATTTCATGACTCAAATCACTTTGATCCATTTCTAACGCTGTTTGTGCAACTTCAATTAGCACATCTCCTTTGCTAACTTTACTTCCAGAAGTAACATAAATATTTTTTATAACACCTGGGTTATCCAGACGTATTTCTAATTCCTTGTTTTCGGCAAAGCCAAAAAAAATTAATGTTTCACTGCCATACTGCCAATTGAATCCGACCACGGTTAATAGGACCAAAAGAAAAGCGATGAGGTGTAAATTAACACTTCTCATACTTTAAACATTTTCTGGAGTAGTTTCAAAATTGAATTTTACAACTTTAATTGTAAGTAATTCACTTATGGCCGTATCTAAAATTTTTCCATCAGATTCATTTTTAAGTTTTAATGAATATTCATAGGAAATCACTTTTTCATCAGTCGATTCATTTTTTTCAATCATCTTGGATTGACCAATCTGGAAGCGAGTTTTCGCAAATTTTTGACAACATTGTTTTAATATATTTTCTAATTCCGGAAGCTCATCTGACGATTTTTTCATTTCGAATTTTAGTGTACCAATTAAATATTTTGTTGATTGTAATGGACTATATTTTAAGATAAAGGCTATGATACAAAACCCTATTGTTCCGACGATTCCAATTACAAAGCCATATACCCCACAAGCTATACCAGCTGCTAATGAGGCAAAAGTAAACACCATGTTCCTAGGTGTTTTTAGTGTGGTCCTAAATCGAATTATGGCTAGTGCGCCTAACATTCCTAATCCTCTTGCTAAACTATCTCCGATAGCTTGCATGACGGTTGCAGCCACAATAGCTACCAGAATTAGGGATTGTAAATAGTCAACAGGAGTTAAGACTTGATTGGTGGTTTTTTCATAGGTGTAGGCAATTAATGAGGATAATAAAAAAGTTAGTAATATTGTAAATACTATGCTGACAAAAGTCGGATTTTCGGTACTGCCTTGAAGTACTAAGTAATCAAGCATTGTTTAATTTTTAATAGCAGAATTAAAAAAAAACTGCGTCAGGCAATTTTTATTTCAATGCCAAATTATGGGATGCACTGGAATTAAAATATTTAAAATTGCCAGACAGGATTCAACTTATTCTGAAACGGTAAATTAAAATACCAAAGTGATCTTGTTGGTAAAAAAAGTAGATGATAACCATATTGTTTCCTTTCTAATCTTACTATGAAATCCAATTGGTAAGGACACTAACAAATGGGTAGTTATCGGGCTGCTTGATCCACTGGACAATAATGGACCGTTTTAGGTTGATATTGTACCCGTACAGACGTCTAAAATACTTTTTCAGGCTAAATTCACATGATTTATAATTATTTCTTCTTAATATCATAGAATGATTAACCGGATATTTATTCTTGCATGTTTTATTGTCATGCAAGTACAAGTAAGGGCTCAAATATTTCAGACACAGAATGGAAAAATCCAATTTAAAAGTGATGCCTTATTGGAAATAATAGAAGCCAAGACAGATAAGCTGAGAGGAGCTATAAATGTGGAAAATAGAACTTTTGCTTTTACTGTTCCGGTTCAGTCTTTTAAAGGTTTTAACAGTGCTCTCCAGCAAATCCATTTTAATGAAAACTATCTGGAAAGCGATGTTTTTGCCAATGCCACTTTTGTAGGAAAAATAATTGAAAATATCGACTTCACAAAAGATGGAAATTATACCGTCCGTGCAAAAGGGAAATTGACAATACATGGAATTGAACAAGAACGAATCATAAAAAGTATCTTAGTAATTAAAAATGGAAATTTGGATATTGAGAGCGCTTTTACGGTTCTCTTGCAAGAGCATAATATTTTGATTCCTAAGATTATTTCGCAAAAAATAGCGGAAGAAATATTTGTGAGAATAGAAGCAGAGTTGAGTCAATGAAGAGCAAAGTTATTTTTTTAATTCTTATATCTTTCCACTTAAGTTCTAATCATCTAAGTGGACAGATTCCATTTTTCAAGACGCATTCGTTTTCTAACAAGCTTCCCAAACATCGCGCGAATAAAATTCTTGAAAAAGAAAATGGATTTTTAATTTTCGGTACATCAAAGGGCCTTTTCGAATATGATGGACAAAAATTCGAACCTTACTTAGTTGATGATTCAATTGCGACATTAAACGTAACAGCTTTATTTGAAGATAAGCACCAGACAACCTGGGTGGGTGCTAGCTCTGGAGAAATTTATTTTTCCAACAAAAACAGAAACTTACAAAAATGGAGCATTGAAGAAGGACTACCTGTAAAAAGAATTAGTGGATTTGCAGAGACAAATGACAGTACTTTTTGGATCAGTACTTATGGGGAAGG
>CALGJW010000410.1 GCA_937930025.1 uncultured Saprospiraceae bacterium
TTGCCCTTTGATTCCAATAGCTAATATAACTATGGAAGAAACTGCAAAATGGGCGCATAAACTGGGAGAACTGGCTGGGAAAGACCTAGGCATTCCTTTTTTTATGTATGAAAATGCAGCTACTAAGCCGGATAGAAAGAACCTGGCAACTATTCGGGCTGGAGAATATGAAGGGATGGGGAAAAAAATGACTGATCCGAACTGGAAACCGGATTACGGCCCAACTACTTTTAATCCAAAAGCGGGTGTTACTGCCATTGGAGCTAGGGAGTTTCTAGTCGCATACAATGTGAACTTAAACACTACCTCCGTGAGAAGGGCCAATTCAGTGGCTTTTGATGTACGTGAAAAAGGGAGAGTAAAACGAAATGGAAATCCTATTACCGGTCCCGTAGTGAATGATGAGAACGGAGAACCTTTAAGAGTACCGGGTAAATGTAAATCTGTAAAGGGAATTGGCTGGTATATCGAGGAATATGGTTTTGCGCAGATTTCAATGAATCTGACCAATATCACGATTACAAGTTTACATGAGGCTTTTGAAGCCTGTAGGGAAAGTGCGAATACACGTGGATTGAGAGTGACTGGCTCTGAGTTGGTTGGTCTTGTCCCGTTGCAGGTTATGCTAAATGCGGGTAGATACTTTTTGAAAAAGCAACGTCGTTCCATAGGCGTATCTGACGCGGAACTTATTAGAATAGCAGTGTCTTCTATGGGTCTAGATGAACTAGGTGTCTTTGATCCTACCCAAAAAATCATAGAGTATAGAATGGAAAACGCTGGGTCGGCACCATTATTGAAAATGAATTTAGCAGCATTTTCTGATGAAACGGCTAGTGAAAGTCCGGCACCAGGAGGCGGATCTATCTCTGCATATGTTGGCGCACTTGGTGTCTCTTTGGCTACAATGGTGGCTAATCTATCGGCTAACAAAAGAGATTGGGATGATCGTTTAGAAGAATTTTCCGAATGGGCGGCCAAAGGGCAGACTTATAAGGCCCAATTATTGCGTTTGGTAGATGAAGATACGCATGCATTTAATGCGATCATGGAGGCTTTTAGATTACCAAAAGCTTCGAACGAAGAGAAAACTGTAAGATCAGCAGCTATTCAAGCGGCGACAAAAAATGCCATTCAAGTTCCATTTAAAGTGATGGAGTTGGCATTGGATAGCTTTGAAGTAATTTTGGCCATGGCAGAAATTGGGAATCCAAATTCTGCTTCGGATGCTGGAGTTGGTGCCCTTTGTGCAAGGACAGCCGTTCATGGTGCTTTCTTGAATGTAAAAATTAATGCACCTGGATTGAAGGATATAACCTATGTTTCAGAAGTATTAGAAAAAGGAAACCAAATGGTTTCAAAGGCCGACGAGCTAGAACAACAAGTTTTAGCGTTGGTAGAAAAAAATATCACTTAGCAATAATCATTTTATGAACCGATTTTTAAGCATTATTTGCGCACTTGTTTTTTGTTTTCAGTTGAGCGCACAGGATAGATTTACCTACATCACAGATCGCCAATTTTTTGATCCTACAGAATTGATTGGATATCAGTTTGTACCTGCAGGTATGGAAAAGCCTGGAGACTATAATAACGAATTAAGTCCTGACGAATATAGCTTTGGTATAACAGCTAAAAACCTTTACATCAAAGGAGAAGAACTCGCGGGTGTTTTTTCTATCAATAATATCAACACTACTGACTACGGATTTCGACTGAACTTGATGAATGCAAGAAACCCTGCTCTCCAAGGTCACCTAAAAGTAATCTTAACCAAAAATCGTTTTGTTGAGGCTTTAGTTTTTAAAAGATCAAAAACCGATAGCGAAATTATTTTCTTATTAGCCCAAATTCCTTCGGAAGAAAAAAGTGCAGATAAAGCATTTTTTACTGATTATGGAGAATTTGTAGTTAATGAAATAGACTCTATTTGGGGGGATAAAATAGTCCCATTTTTTCGAATAGATTCTGATCGAAAAATGCAGCAGCGATTAGTACCGGAAGATAGCGTGTCCATTCAATTTATAGAAAAAATTGAGATTATTGAAAAGGTTAAAAAGTCGAAGAAGAAGAAAAAGAAAGGATCTGATATAGTTGCTGAAGATTCCGGTGAAGAGCTAGCTGAAGTAGAAAACTCCGAAGAAGAAGAAGAAGAAGAAGAAGAAGAACCCGTTGATGATGATGAAGAAAGCGAAGAAATAGAAGGAGAAGAAGAGGCTGATGATTCTATTGAGGACAAACCAATAGTCAAAACAAAAATAGTCAAGACTCACTTCGTTGAAATAAGATCCTTATTGCAATATGACGATGGTACTTCAGAAATAAAGGTTTGGAGTTTCCCGATCAATAAAGTTGCAGAAAGAACAGATGATGCCGCTAGACCTGGGGAGGAGAAACATCAAATTTCTTTTCAAACTGAAAAAGGCAAAGAGCTGTTCTTGTATTTAACGTCCGACCGAAAAGCTACTGCCTTTGAAATGGGCAGCATTCGCTACGAACTTAGATAGCTATACCTAGAATTAGCTTTTATATTCCTTTTAAAATTCGAATCCAATACTAATTTGGAGTGAACGATTTTTGTCCTGATCGGCATTAAAAAGTCTCTGATTAATATTAGCCTCATTATAGGATACATCCAATTCGTCATTAGTGATATCAAGCAATCCCAAGTTGTACATTATGGACAAAAACAAGGTACCATTCAGCTGGTAAGAAACACCTCCTATGACCCCAACATCGATTCCATTATAAGTACGAGCAGTTCGCTCGGCAAAATCTAACTCGTAGCCATTTGATTCGTTAGGAATTTTAATGTCCTTTCCATTCACAATAAAATCCGTGGATTGCGTCACTTCAGTTGAATTATATCCTTCGTCTTTAAAGTAATTATGGTTTAAGGTTGAGGTGTAGCTAATCGGCACCTGCCCAACAACTGCATTACCATTGAACATTAGTTCACCAAAACCAACAGACCTAACTAAAAAGCCCACATTTGCGCCAGCGAAGAGCTTTAATTTTTCTGTTGGTTTGAAATATAAGGTGACTGGAATATCTATATATGCGTTTGCAACACGAATCACATAATCTCGATTGCCAAGCGCTAATACTTCATCTGGAGAATCAGGATTGAAATAAATAGCAGATGCTCCTTCGTATTTTCTCCGGCCTCCTTTTTGAGAAAAAAGCAATTCAGCCCGTAAACCTACCAAGTCGGTAAAGCCAACATTGATCATACCGCCCACTAAAAACCCTGAATTTCCTTCGTAAGTTTCTAATTCATTGCCGGCATTGTCTAGTTCAGAGGGTCCCGAAAAGTTGTTAAAATTCAATCCAATTCTTACGCCACCTGAAATATCCTGAGCTTGGATTAAAAACGGTAACGCTATCAAAAGTATTAGGCTAATCTGTTTCATTGCGTAAAGATTACAAATTTTTGAATAGGGAGTAATATTTAAGGGCCTTGGGTTGTATTCTGTCGAATAATTGTCTATGAAAACCTGATGAGTTAAATTTCTCAGTACATTTGAGAAATGTTGACTATGGCGCTGAAATGGCTTGGAATTCTGGTTGCACTATATCTCCTAGTGTCCATAGTTCCCTATTTATTCGAGCGTAATTTCATTTTTCAAGGCAAGTCACTATCCAAGGAATACAAGTTTGAATTTGCCTTCTCCTTTACAGAACATTTTATTCAACTTTCCGATTCAACTACACACAACGCCCTGTTATTCAAAACTCCATTCCCGTCAAAAGGGTTAATATTTTATTGCCATGGCAATGCGGATAACTTAGTTCGATGGGGAAGCTATACTAATGATTTTTTGGAGCGCGGGTACGATGTCTTTGTGTATGATTATAGAGGATATGGCAAAAGTGAGGGAAAGCCAGAGAAAGATTTATTATTACGAGATGGAAAAGAACTCTGGGATTGGACTTTAAAACATATTCCTAGCAAAAATCGAATCATTTATGGACGTTCATTAGGCGCCTCCATAGCCTCTCATGTTGCGGTTGCAAAAAATCCCACAAAGTTATTTTTAGAAACACCATTTGACGATATTCAAAATCTTATGCATTACCGCTTTCCTTTTCTAATGCACTTTTTTACTGTCAAGAATAATTTTAGCAATGTGGAGTCCTTGAAAAAATCAAGGGAATTTCCGGTGCACATTTTTCAAGGAACGAAGGACCGAGTAGTTCCTTTGGCTTTACCACAAAATTTAAAGCCTTATTTAACCGAGAAGGATAGTTTTACGATCATTGAAGGAGGCAAGCATAAAAATTTGTCTTCTTTCGATTCTTTCCAAGCAGCATTAGATGTATATCTAGGGAATAGGCAATAGTTCATTTACGATTGGCCAAATCAAATGTGCTTCGAATCCTCTTTGAATGCTATAGTTTACCACTTTTTGCTTTAGGTCATATTTATTTTTGGACTTTGTGTTGGACAATTTTTTTTCAACCACAGCATACATTGTTGAATTGTATTCCTCGTCTTCGATCTCCGTCATGGCTTTTTTGATACAGTAATCAGATATTGATCTTCGCTTGAGTTCACCCAATATTTTTCTTTTTCCCCACTTCTTAAAACGAAATTTTCCCCGCGCATAGGTACGTGCAAATCGCTCTTCATTCAGAAAATTCTCTTGAATTAAATCACTAATTACTTCTTCTAGTTCATCGCCATAGACTTTGTACTCCAATAATTTACTTCGTACTTCTTTGTGACAACGCTCTTGGTAAGCGCAATACTTTTGAAGCTTAATTAATGCCTCTCGCTTGGTTAAAGGAAGATTACTTTTCATTAAATATTTTTGAAAATATCAATTTCTATTACCTCTTCTTTTATGCCCAGATGATAAGTTTGGATACCCAATTTAGCGGCGGCATTAATGTTAAATTCATTGTCATCAACAAATAGAATTTGATCATTAGGAAGTCCAATTTCCGAAGCTACAAATTTGTAAATTTCATTTTCTGGTTTACGCATTCCTAACCAATTGGAGTAAAATGTTTTTTCAAAAAAATGATTATCCCAGTTTATAATACCATGGTCATTGCGAATATGTCGATAAAAATATTCTAGATGCAGCGAATTGATATTGCTCAAAAGATAAAGCGGATATTTTGCTTTTAGTCGTTCTAAAAATGCAAATCGCGCTTTAGGTACTTCAACCAACATGGCATTCCAAGCATTGGCTACCGCTTCAGCAGTAGTCCCGGGCTTACTTAATCTTTGTATCTCACCAACAAATACGCCTGTATCAATTTCTCCTTTTTCATAGGCATACATGATTTCTTTTGTCGGTGGGTAGTTAAACGGATGATCATACTCCACACCTAATAAAGCCTCAATTCCTCTCCATGTCTTTTGCACATCTAAATCGAACAACACATTTCCTAGGTCAAATAAGATTGCTTTAACGTTTTTGTCCATGGCACAAAAGTGAGGAAATTAATCTAGATATGATTGATAAAATAGTCATCAATATTTACAAAAAAATTATCCTTTGGTATATTATATCCAGAAAATTGCAATTTATGTCCTGTAGTTTTTGAAGGTAAATTTTTTACAATAAAATCAAAAAATTGAACTTTGACGATTATTCAATAAGGTTATAACAAGACTATATAACCTCAAAAAACCAGATGTAATGACAAACTTACTATCGCGAATAGTGGTACTACTATTCCTATCTTTTTCTGCAACCATTATTGCACAAGACGCAAATTCTCCAAGATTTTACAAAATGGATTATATGTCCGTTAGCCCGGGCATGCATACAGAATATGAAAAGCTCGAATCAACTTGGAAGAAGCTACATCAGATTCATAAAAACGAAGGGAAAATAGAAGGATGGGCGCTTGAAAGCATTATGATGCCCTCCGGATCTTCTGTAGAATACAATTATGTGACAAGAATCACTTTTTCTAGTACTAAACAAATGGCAGATTATCTCTCTAACCAGTCCATGCCAGAAAGCTTTATGAATACCATAAGTCCTGAAGAAAAAAGTCTGATGAAACGGACGGATGAAATTCGTACCTGGGTGAAGAGTGAAATTTGGACTAGTAATAATCGAATCTTTACAGAGAACTTCGATGGCGCAAAGGTGGCGGTATTTAATTACTTCCGCTTTCCTGAAACAGGTGGACGAATGGCCCATCGCGAAGTGGAGAATGAAATTTGGAAGCCGATTCATGAAGCAAGGATCAATGATGGAAGCATGCTTGGCTGGGTTGCAGCTGAATTACTAATGCCCGGTGGTTCTCAATACCCATATAAGGATGCGACCGTGGACCTCTTCGACAATTTAGAACAAGCAATGAACTCTAATCCTATACCTTATTTCGAGAAAATACATGCCGGCAAAAATGTAAATGAACTTTTGAAAAAAACAAACGAAGCTGCTGATCGAATTCTAGCGGAAGTTAGAATACATGAAATGAGTTTAGACTAGGTAACTAAATAAAAAGCGATGTCAGATATGCAATCAATTAAGAATGCTAGAGCTGACATCGCTATATTTTTTTTGTCAATGGCCGAATCTTAATAATTAAGACGGTCATCAAAATTTGAAACTTCTTACTTTAAATACTCCACAGACTTGGCAATAAACGAAGTCAACTCAGGCCCGTTCAACATCCCTTGATTCAATCTCGCCAAATCAAATAAGTGTTTGACGAATTCCTCTTTTTTCTCCTCAGAACGCATTTTCAATAAACGATCAGCGATCAACGGATGATTAGAGTTTACTACTAAGTTATAAGTATCTGGAAAATCCCC
>CALGJW010000411.1 GCA_937930025.1 uncultured Saprospiraceae bacterium
GCCTATGCTTTCCGCAGGAGTTAATAATATTCATTTGACTAAATATTTAATTCAACAAATATTGCAATCACCGGAAGATCGCTTCGAAAGTTTGCTCGCCTATTACCCAGATGCAAAATTCGAAGATTGGGAACTAATCACTGCAGGTCAAAGAGTACAAATAATAAAAAAGGATAAAGAAGAAGGCGGCGTGCTGAAGTTTGGAACTGAGATTGTTGCCTCTAAAGATAATACCCTTGCAGCCTTGCTTGGGGCTTCACCAGGAGCATCTACCTCGGTTTCAATCATGTTGAATCTCTTAAAAACCTGTTTTCCAGAAAAAATGAAATCCGATGAATGGTCGACAGCTATTCGAGAGATGATTCCCTGCTATGGTGAATCATTGATAGAAAACGGCGCACTTTGCAGAAAAATGAGGAAGCATTCTACGGAGATTTTGAAATTGAATTAATTACATTTGCACAAAAATAAGAACTATGACTGCAGTAGAAAAAATAGATATCGCATTGATCCAAATGGCTATGGAATCTGCGAGCTATGACAAAGATATCGATCTGACGCTTCACACCAGCAAAGGCGATATCAATTTGACGATGTATGCCACAAAGACCCCAAAGACTGTTTGCAATTTTTTGGAGTTGTCTAAGGCTGGCTACTATGACGGATTAATTTTCCATAGAGTAATAGCTGACTTTATGATTCAAGGCGGATGTCCTGACGGACGAGGAAGTGGAAGTCCTGGCTATAATTTTGGAGATGAGTTTGATCCTAGCCTTAGTCATGATTCCCCGGGGATTTTATCTATGGCGAATGCAGGCCCTGGCACCAATGGATCTCAATTTTTCATTACACATACAGAGACAGCCTATTTAGATGGAAAGCATACAGTATTTGGTAAAGTGAAATCAGATGAAGATCAAGCCGTGGTAAATAGTATTCAGATGGGTGATACGATTAATAGTGTTACCATAAATCAATAATCGATTTCAAACTTTAATCTCTTTACATAAAAAAGGCCCTGCAACTAATTTGTCGCAGGGCCTTTTTATTATTTGAAAATAATCACAAAGTGTATTAATTATCCGAAAAGGTATTTTTCTTTTTATCTTTTTCCGTCATATCCGCTAATATTCCTTTTAAGTGTGAGCTAGACATTTCCATCACTTCGGCTATTTTATGAATCAAAGCTATTTCAGTTGGATCAACATGACCATCGGAAGCTGCTACGGCATAAGCACATTTAACAATGACTTCTTTGCCATGTTCATTCAACCCTGGGGTGACCTTTTTCAAGTAAGTAGAAACGTCTTCTGGATTCCGTTGAACTTCATCCACGTAGTCTTTCAATTCTGGCAAAGTGACATCATTGTGTCCAAACTTGTTGACAATTTTCTGCACCATCAACATTTCATTGTCGTCGATAATTCCATCAGCTAACATCATGAGAACCATCGTATGCTTCATGGCCTTTTCGTATTCAGATAGGAATTGGTCATTACCAGTAGATCTTTTGTAATTCAGCACTTTGGTCACAAAGGTGCCTTTGCAAGTCATACATTCCACATACTCTCCAGCACTTCCCAGTGGAATTAAAGGGATGAAGTATAGGGTGAAAAACTTAGTGACCTTACGATGTCTATATCGTTTTTGTCCCTCACATTGCGGACAATCGAATTGCCCCTCTTTTATGGTGGATTTAACCCCTCTAGTTCCAAAAATAATCATAGCAAGTATTGTTTTCGATTTGTAAATTATTGATTTTCAACTTAGAAAACCTAATAGACATTAATTTACAAAAAGTAAGCCTATTTGAACATACGTATCAAGGATTTTGTGATTTAATTACCAACTTTTATCCTTACTCCTTCACTATGGCTACTAAATTCCGGGGCATACATGCTTTGAATAGTGGTTATTCCATTTGAGAAATCGCCTTCATGAATCACTCTCAATGGATATTCGAATACATGCGTTCCTACTGGAAGATAACTAATGAAAAAGTTGGTAGAAGCATCTTTGGTCGATTCGTAATAACCGAATGCCCCTTGATACTTATAGCTGCTCAATACATTCTCAGGTTCCAATCCCGATGCTCTTTGATCCTTCATATGTACAAATTCCATGGCTCTATCTACTCGAATTTCAATGCGCACTTTGAGTCGATCCCCAGGTTTCAAACTTACTTCGTTGAGGCTTTTCAAAACTGGACCGCCGGGAGTCATAGTTTCCAGCATCACTTCTTTTTTCACTTGCAAAGGTGTTTCTTCAAAATTAGTCACCTTGTCCATGTCTTCGAAGTATTGAAAATAGCTAGCTCCCCAGGCAATGCCATCGTTCGGATTTTGAACAGAGACGGAAGAGGCTCCAGCAGGGATTTCATCTCCGTCAAAATTGATTCTGAAGTAGCCGGTACCGGCCTCCGTGTTGTCAATCTTTAGTGGTTCATTTCCAAGGGTGATATCTACAAGTGCACTATTTGCTAGTGAAGCCCCAGGTTTTTCTCCGGTCATCAAGAGCGCATAAATAGCCATTGCCGTCGACTTGGTCGTTTCCCATGCGTTGGTCTGTTTATTTTTCAATAACCAAGTTTGCAAATCCTCTAATTCTCTTTGCTGCGGATCTATTTCTTGCAAACAATTGATCATGAAAGCGTGCGTTTCTAATTCATTGTTGTACCAGAAATATCCTCTATTGGTTTTCCAATACATTCCCAGTTCATCGTGGTGTAAGGCTTTTTCTCTGAACGACTTTAAAATAGCCATGGACTTTTCCCGACGATCTGTTCGATTTAAAATCAAAGCAATTTGTGCTTGATTTTGAAGTCCAAATTTTGTCCAAAATTTTTCAGCTTGCTTTTGATAAAAACCATAAGCCTCTCTGGTGTTATTTGGAATATCTTCCTTGAAAAATGATCTCGCGAACAAATAGTGAATTGCACTATGCCCGATATACTGCTTTTCTGGATCCAACTTTTTATTATTGCGATGCAGCCTTTCTTTTAATTTTCTAAAATCTTCTGCAAAGGATTGGTCAATAAAGTTCAAACCCTTGGACAACAATTGATCAATTGATCGTTCGTCAATATCGAATCCCATTTTTTCCAATCGTTTGAATCCGGTGAGGATGTATTCGGTAATATATTGATTGGATCTTCCTCCTTTGAACCAAGCGAAGCCACCATCTCCCTCTTGTCGGTTTTTCAATTTATTGATCGCCTGATTTTGTTCTCTTCCCAATTTTTCTAAGTTGAAAAGTAGGCCAATATTTTTACGTTGTTCTTCTTCCGATTGAGATTGAAGTACCCAAGGCGTTTCTTCCAATAGAGCAGATTTCAAATCTTCATTCTTCGAAAGATTACTAAGTAAGGCATCCGTATTTTCCCATTGCTGAAAAACGGATTTTATCTTTGGGTATTTATTAGCGATTCCTGCAGCGATTGTATTCGCATAATATCTACTGAAAATTTGTTCGTTGCAATCATAAGGATACTCCATTAAATAGGGCAAGGCCAAAACTGCATACCAGGCTGGA
>CALGJW010000412.1 GCA_937930025.1 uncultured Saprospiraceae bacterium
GGAAGTACTTCAAACTTTACCAGAAGGGTATCGAACAGTTTTCAATATGTATGTAATTGATGGATTTTCTCATAAAGAAATTTCCGAAATTCTTCAGGTAGGAGAATCTACCTCAAAATCACAATTGTCTAAAGCAAAGAAAATGATTAGAGCAAAATTGACGACGCTGGAAAATAAAACTTATAATAGCTAATTCGTATAGATATGGAAAATAAAGATTTGCATGATAGAATTAAATATAGGTTGAATGATTATGAATCCCCTATGGATCTAGATCTGGAATGGAAAGCATTCTCTAAGAAAAGAAATCGAAGGAAAGCTTTGATCTGGCTGTTTTTATTAATTGGTTTGTTGTGCTGTATATCGATTGGGTATTTTGTGTTGCAACTCGAATCGGATAATGATCTCGTACCAAATCGAATCGAAGCAGGAAAAGAAACTATTGAAGTAGACCGGAAAAGAGAAGTTTTGGATCATAACATTAATTTGCAGCGTCCAAAGAATGCAGCTGTATTGGATAAAGAGCGATTGGAAATCGATTCAGCAATTCCTGAAAAAAAGAAAGGGAATATTGCATTGGATAATTTCGATCGAACAACAATTGACCCAAGCCAAAATCGAATTTCTTCTAAGTATAAGATGACGAAGCATGAAGTAGTTGCTTCTAAAAAGAATAAGACTCCTTTGCTTGAAAAAGGCGTATCCGTAACTGCAGAGTCATCACTTAATTCTACCAAAAAGGAGCATTTAGTTGGCTCAGCAACAAAAGAAAAAGTAGCAAACTTAGAGCAAGGCAAACTTAATTTTAATGTATTGAATATCGGGAATAGTTTTCCGGATTTATCTTATTCAAATCATGATTTAGATTTTACTCAATTATTGTTACCTCAAAAAGCAAAACAAGAACAGGATTTAAATCAAAGAAGGATAGAAATTTATACAGGAGCAGGGCTATATTATTCACAACAAATTTTTGAAGCAAAGAAAGAAGCTGATCAAGCTTACGCAGCGTTACGGCAAAGTTCAGAAACAAATCTAGAAAGCTATAATGTTGATCTTGGAGTCAATTATTTTCTTTCCCAAAAGTCGTTTATTGGTCTTGGTCTATCTTATTCAGAATGGTATGATCGCCTTAATTATACTTATGAAAAAACAAAAACGTATGAATTAGAAAATGTATTGGTGAAGTTTATTAAGTATAGGCCTTCAGGTTATATAGAGGAAATTTATGGAGATACAACAGTAATAGGTACTCAAACGATAAAGAATACACGTTTTAATCAATATACTTCTATTAGTGCTAACTTGAATTTTGGATATTATTTTTCCCAAAAAAATAAATTTAGCGTCGGTACATCAGGAGGATTGATCTGGAATTTTTCTACCCAATCAAATGGAACTATTACTTCTCCAATATCGAGTGAAATAGAAAGAAAAAATGATAATTATAAGAAATCATTTGGCTTAGGATTAAACGTTAATGTACACTTGGATTATCAGCTAAATCAAAAGTGGGCGATACAACTTCGACCGGGAGCAAATTATTTTATTTCCTCGATTACCGCTAAGGATGATGTTTTGACATCGCGGTTCTATCAATTTGGAGTATTACTTGGGATTAAATATAAGTTGTAAAATGACTTCTAGAAATTAATGGAAAAGATACTAAAGAGAATCGAATAATTTATTTTTATGATCAAGCTTTAAATTTATCGTCAAACATTGGTCATCTTACTCAGGCTATATACCTAACAAACTGTTTTAGGTTTTACAGGTATAAGGAAGCGGGACTAACTATCCCGAACTGTCTTTATGAGAAATGACTTATATAGTCTTGTTCCGCTTCCTTCTACTTTCTTTTCAAAACTATCAAATTTTATTTGTACCCGCTAAGGTAAGATGACTCATGCTTATGCTTGATTTTAATAATTATCTATTAGCATTCTTTTTTAGCATCAATCATTTCTTCTTCGTTGTTAATGCTTTTACTCGTACCATCTTCGTAGATGATGTCTACAGGAAATTGCAGTTGCGGTTTTTCTTCTACCGTAGGATTGACTTCATACCAATCTTTGACACTTTGCCATAAGGCGTCTTCATCGTCACCAGTAATGGTTGTGCCATCTGGCATGTTTACATTTACAGGAAAGATCAACTCAAAGCAAGCTTCCTCTTCCCAATCTTTATCCATGCAAGCCTTTTTCGCCCATTTCATATCCTCTTCATTTTCTATCGTTTTGATTAGACTGTCCTCTAGTTCGATTTGAATAGGAAATTGCAGTTGCGGTTTTTCTTCTACTGTAGGATTGGCTTCATACCAATCTTTGACGCTTTGCCATAAGGCATCTTCATCATCACCAGCAATCGTAGAACCATCTGGCATGGTAAAGCTGATTGGGTATACTAACTCAAAGCAATCTTTTTTGTCCCAAGCTTCTTCTCCACAAGCTTTTTTGGCCCATTCCATATCCGTCTCATTCTCGATCGTTTTCGTGAGGCCATCTTCCATCGTAATGCTTACAGGATACTGGAGCTGAAGTTCTTCTTTTGCATCAGGATTAGCTTCATACCAATCCTTTAAACTTGTCTCTAGGCTTTCTTCACTATTCACTGTGATGCTTGATCCTTTATTTGGGATTATAAAAGTAATAGGATAGACAAAGTCAAAACAAAAATCTTTCTCCCATTCTTTCTCTCCACAAGCTTTGCCTGCCCATTCCATGTCTTTTTTGTTATCGAATGTCTTTTCGATACCATCACCATAACTGACGGTGACAGGAAATTTTAAACTAGCTTTTTCTTCTACATCAGGATGATTGTTGTACCAAGTTTTTATATCGAGTGCTAGACTTTCTTTATCATTTGCTGTGAGCGTAGAACCGTCTGGCATTAAATATTTGATGGGGAAGATTAATTCATAACAATAATCGTCTTTGTCTTTCCAATCCTCTTTCTTGACATCGTTTTCTTTATTACAAGCGGAAAGCATTAAACCGATTCCAAGTAACGCGATCATACATTGTCCAAAAAATCTATTCATTTTTATAAGTTTAATTGATTTGAGCACTTAAGTAGTTCGCGGAATTAAATTAACTAACAACTGTTGCGTCTTTTGAAGCTATCCTTCGTTATTTTTTTCAGCAATAGCTTTGGCTATTCCTTCAAAAAATGCCTCGTCTATCTCCAAAATCCATCAACATTTATTGTAAACACAATTTCCGGGAACTACTTAAGTAATTCGTAAAATTAAATTAACTAATAATTTGAACGTCTTTTGGATTTACACTTCGTTAAAAAGCCTCGTTGATGCGCCTGCATCACCTACGTTTTTTGCCTCGTCTAAATTCAAAATCCATTTCAAC
>CALGJW010000413.1 GCA_937930025.1 uncultured Saprospiraceae bacterium
TAGGGCACTAAGGCATGAAGAGAAGGTACGAAGGGAATACTTGAAGAAGAGGCCACTAAGGCACTAAGGCGCAAAGAGATGAAGCGAAGAGAGGGCCACGAAGGCACGAAAAAAAACTTATTTCTATGTGATTTAGTTGCGTTAAAAAATATTTATGAGTAATCATTATGAAAAACTCACTGAGAAGGAAGAAGCAATTGGTAAAGCAATTGTCAACGCCGCTTTTAAGGTTCATAAGGCACTAGGCCCAGGGTTACTTGAAAAGGTTTACGAAGTTTGTATGGAATATGAATTGAAAAAAGCAGGGTATAAAGTAAAACGGCAGGTTAATATTCCAATTGTTTATGACGAATTGACTTTTGATGAAGGGTTGAGATTGGATTTGTTAGTCGAAGATTTGGTTATAGCAGAGTTAAAAGCAATTGAAAAAGTAAATCCTGTTTGGGAAGCCCAAATTATAAGCCATTTAAAATTAATGGATTTAAGACTTGGCTATTTAATCAATTTTAATGTTCCTTTGGTAAAGCAAGGAATCAGGCGGTTTAGAAATTAATATTAGGCAACCAAAATCTCCTTGTCCTAATGTCTCGTAAAAAAAACTTCGTGTCTTAGTGCAACCAACCCATCCTTAATGTCTTCTTCGTAAAAAAACTTTGTGTCTTCGTGCCTTAGTGGCAACCAACCCTTCCATAATGTCTTCTTCGTAAAAAAAACTTCGTGTCTTCGTGCCCTAGTGGCAACCAACCCTTCTATATGTCTTCCTAGTAAAAACTTCGTGCCTTCGTGACTTTTTCTTCGTGACTTCTTCTTTGTGCCTTCGTGCCTTTGTGGCTTCCTCTTCGTGCCTTAGTGGCAACCAACCCTTTTATATGTCTTCCTAGTAAAAACTTCGTGTCCTAGTGGCTTCCTCTTCGTGCCTTCGTACCTTAGTGGCAACCAACCCTTCCTTAATGTCTTCTTCGTAAAAAAACTTCGTGCCTTACTGCCAAAAATCACATAATCATCATAGAATATTTGATTGAATAAAAAGGATTAGATATCTTAGATATTATTTCTAACGAAGGATTGATGCCTAATAATTTGATTAAAGTAGCAAAGCAATATTTTGATAAGACCAATAATTCAATCTGATTTAAACGGACTAAATCATCTGACACCATTAGATTGGAATATGGACCTTGAGGCATTCTTAAAAGAATTTCTCTCTGATGAAATTTTCCATGCCTTTGTCATGATTGAGGATGAAAAAATTGTTGGCATTGGCAATGTATTCTTAAGAGGTAAAGTGGGATGGCTCGCCAATATTATTGTTCATAAAGATCATCGAAATAAAGGACTTGGATTCAAAATGACAAAATTTCTTGTTGAATTTCTAACAAGTCGCGGATGTAAAACACAACTTTTAATTGCCACTCAACTTGGAGAAGCGGTTTACAAAAAAATCGGGTTTGAGAAAATTACTGAGTACGAATGCTTTGATTCAGTAGTTGGCTATGATTACCGACCCACAAATCACATCAGAAAAATGGACCGAACATCCTTGCAGCAATTGCGAACATTTGATGCAGAGATTAATGGAGAAGATCGTTCTGATTTAATTGAGAAATATTATCATGATGGGCTTGGGTACTTCAATGAAAAAAATGAACTACTCGGGTTTTATCTGCCCAACTTCGCTCGTGGGTTAGTTTTATCCAAAGAAGAGAAAGCGGGAATTGAACTCTTGAAAATTAAACATTCCGAAAAAGGAAGAAGAACGTTGCTTCCATTGGAAAATCAAACTGGGATAGATTTTCTTTCCAAGCTAGGATTACAGCAAGGGGTTAGATCTTCCAAAATGGTATTGGGCAAAAAGGTTGTGTGGAATCCGAAATGTATTTATTCATATGCAAGTGGGTATTGTGGGTAGGGTAAGGGACATGGGAATCTGCATTTATTGCTTCAATTAGCATTGATAAATTAATTTTATTTCAAATGAAATTTTCATAATTTTATGCGTACAGTTTAGGATTTGGAAGAAATAACCAAGAATTTTTTACTTAAATAATTAATCATGGCTGAAACGAGATTTGGAAGTTTTGATGATCTACTAGATATCACCAAAGAACCTCTTTTGCCAATAATACTACAGCTTCGAAAAGAAATTTTGACCATTCATTCTGAAGCCAACGAAGTGGTACGACTAGGGGATAGAGCGGCCACTTATGGAGTTGGACCTAGAAAAATGATTGAGGGCTATTGCTACTTAATGCCACATGCTAAATGGGTGAATCTAGGATTTTTTAGAGGCGCCATTTTGCCCGACCCTGATAAACTTTTGGAAGGCACGGGTAAACTATTAAGGCATGTTAAAATTCGTGACTTAAAAGAAGTTAAGAAAGCTGGGATCAGAAAATTAATAAAGGCCGCATATAAAGAAAGATTGGACGCATTAAAGTAATCTAGTCGATGCCTATGATTGTTGAGTTGTTTTAGTTTAATGCCGCTGTTAGTTCAATTCCACCAAAACCTTCTGCTGAGAAAATTGAAAAGCAGCCTCTAAGAAATCCACCATTTTTTGCCAATCGGCGACTTCCTCAAAATTATGCTCATACCATTTATGCGTTTTCATGGTCAATACATTTCCTTCTAGTTTGGCAGTGGAAGTAAATCCACCGGTGGCATTCTGAACATCAAAAGTTAACTTATCCAAACCCTTTACGATAGCACCTTCAGGAAGGGTGACCACGATATCATTTTTGAAAGACCTTGCGAAGGACATGTAAATGTCTGCGCTTCTTTCCAGTTCCTTTTCTTTGATAGCCACCTGATCTCCGACTAAGGAACCCACTGGAATGATATAATTCTTTCCCGCTTTTTTGAGAAATGATTTGTCAATGGTGAAATCATCGGTATATTTTAATGTTGGTTGGTCATATCTACCGGTAGCAAGTGGGTCAAATTTTTCATATTTTTTGATCTCAAAGCTTACATCATTTTTTAAAATATCTTCGGCGGTTTCTTGTTGTTTTTCACGTTCTTTTTCTGTATATTCTTTATAGCGCTTCCTTGCATCCTCAATAGATTTCACTGTACCAGTAACTCTTCCTCCTAGATAACTGTACTCTTCATGATAATTGTATTCGTGTTCTAGAAAGTCAACTTGAATAAAAAGATTGCTTTGATAGTAATCCTTGGAGTGTCCTGTAACCAAGGACATACGCTTAGTGCGGAATTCTTCTTTGGTAAGATCAGAAAGATCCAATTCAATTTTTCTAGCTGTCAAATTTTCCTTATAAGTTGAAGTAGGAAAATTTATAATTGTTCCTTTTGTGAAATTCCCATCATCATCTATTGAAAAGGATAGTCCCTCGGTTCCTTCATAAACATTGGCCACTTGATCAAACTCACTAAATAAGTACCAATTGGTAAAATAGATTTCTACTCCATTTATTTCAACCGATAACAAGTATTCCAATTCACTTTCCAAGAACAAGTCATTGATAACAGCATTTTCTCTAGGTGTAGTAACAATTACTTTGTGATCGATATTTAATTTTTTACAAACGGCAGCCATGTGTTGAACCATATCCCAGGAATTAGGAAATCCGTTAAACGCCAATCCATAAATATCGGATTTAATGTTCTCTTGGATTAATGTAATCGGTTCTAAATATTGCATCACACGATCATAACGTTGCTTATTGTAATGGAATTCGAGCCGTTTTCGTAAGTCTTCCTCCTCTTGTCCGGCGATTTTTAAGTTTTCAAATTTGTATTTGTTTGGGTAGATTATCTTTGACTTTTCCTCGTACCTTTTAATAAGCTCTTTAGTTCCAATCTCCGTCAATAAAACTCCTTCGTCCCCCCAAAATATACCAGGTTTGCCTTGGGTATGTTTTTTAATCGGAGAGTACATCGCCTGGAATTTAATATGTGGTTCTTCTTTGTTTTCTGCATACCAGCGAATATCCTTAGTTTTGGCTCTATCCTTATCAGTTAACAAGTAAGTAGAAAACTTCTTATCAGTACTGGGTATTAGCTTTAAAGCTGGAGCCCCATTACAGGATTTTATTTTAAAGTAAAAGTCTTTGTAAATTGAAAATTCGAATTGTTGTTCCATTATTGAATAACTGGAACTTAGTGTTGAATTGTAATACGGGAAATAATGTACACCGATATTGAGATCTACATCACCCGCATAATAGTAAAAATCTAGGATGTCTCCAATTTCTAAATTGGGTATGGCGATTTTTTGTTTTTCTGAATTACCTTTATCTTCTATAGTCACAGCGTTTTCTAGGTCCACTTGCTTAATAGACTTGTCCGGCTTATAGATTTTCATGCCAACCAAAGAGGTTTCAAATTTTGCCCAATTACCTTTTTGAGAACTATAGGGATTTGTAACACTGAATTCTGAATAGTCATCTACTGCGGACTGGTCTAATAATTTAATCCGTCGGCGAATACCATTTTTTTTAACCATTTTTTTTCCTAAAGTCTCATAACGATAGTATATTTTTTGATAGATGATTACCGCAGATTCCTCACTCCATTTATCGGGAACATCAAAGGTTTTGGAATGTGGATCATTGGCTGGCCACATGATCGCTTCCACCTGTGCTCTATAATCCTTTTTCTTTTGCGCATCAACTGAATAGATTGATCCGATTGCAATCAATAATAGTAACAATATCCTCATCATTATTCTTTTTCCAGAATGGCTTGTTCTTGATAAAAATTAGATAGTTTTAAAAATTCTGTATTCCAAGTTTTAAAATAGTCCGTTGGAATCTTTCTCTTTTTTAAAGCTATTCTTTTTTTATACTTTATCTTAGCACCCTCCTGTTTCACGGAAGTAAATATTTTAAAATAATCGGTTTCAATATCTAAGCCTTGAGGCAAGGACTTTACTTTGTAACCTGTTGGAATTTTTATTGAAACTAAATTTTCTAGATCGTGCTTGTAGCTAAATAAATAATCCGTCTCCCTTTCTTCAAATTTTAATGAATTAAATTCCTTGTAATAGTCTAGATCTATATAAAGTTCAGCATCGAAGCTTGACAAACTATTGTCTAAAGACATTTCATAGTCTACCTCAAACAATTCATCTCGATTGGAAGCATCCGAATGATCGACTTCTTTA
>CALGJW010000414.1 GCA_937930025.1 uncultured Saprospiraceae bacterium
TGTTAGTCGACGAATCCGTGGTTCTTTATGATTTAAAAACATCCCAGGAAAGTAAGCTATTTACCATGCATCCAGATATGGATGGAATTTCAAATCCAGTTTGGTCTGAGGATGGAAGTAAGATCATGTTTGTCATAGTTAATCAACGGAAGAAACATGGCTATACCGAAATGGCAAGAATCATTTCCATCGAATTATCTGAACAATTAATCGTTGGGAATAAGAAAAAGTTCGATCGACCTGTCAACTTTAGATGTGGGGGACTTTGTACTAGTGAACCCAATGTTGATTTTAAATATACCTCTGAAGGTATTTCGTATAAGCGGAATGAAAATATTTCAGAAAGACCAGCGGAGTTTGAATTGATTAAGTGGGACGACCCACAGCATTTAAAAAAACCAACTGCCCAGAAGGATCTTGTCAAAACAGTCCTCCCAGTTGATTCAGCGACATCCAATCTAAATTCGAACACTTACATTCCGGTTAGAAAAAATTACAAAAAAGGACTAATTGATTCAAAAGGAAATATAGTTGTTCCGGTGACCCAAAATTTTCAATACTTAGGAAATAAAAAGGCCATAGTATATGGCAGAAAGGTGGACACACTTTTAGATTTCAATAATCAAACAAAAGAGGTGCTTTCTACCAAGTGTAGATTTACCACTCCTTTCTACAATGGGAAAGCGCTTAGGCATATAAATAAAGAGTTACAAATAGTAGATGAACAGTTTACCGTGCTTAGTACGATTGACCATAAGAGAAATGGAATTGGATCCCCAGCTAAAAAGATGGCAAATGGCTATCATATTGTGGAAGGTTATTCTTCGAAAAATAATAAATTAAGTAAAATTTGGTATGGAATTGTGCATGTAGATAAAGGGCTTGTACTTCCATTTGATTACAATGGAAAAGGATCTATTGGAGACAATTATTGGATAACTTCCAAAGGGGAGAAATGGGGAATGGTAGATCTGACTGGAAAAATTATTATCCCATTTGAAAATATCAGAGTGGATGAAATAAGACCCGGTTATTTCTTTGTAGTTAAAGATGACGAATCAGTATCTGATGCTGGGATGGGTTACTTTGCCACTAAAAATTATTATTTAGATAGAACTGGTCAGCCTTTTATTGATTCCGAGCGATACGATTTTGTTTCTTATTCTAAAACGCACCCATTCTTCAAAGCCACAAAAGGAGATAAATACGAGGTGCTAGATGTAAGTGGAAAAAATCTTTTAGATCGTGGATATAACGAAGTGACTATTCCTCATGGAAACGGAGGATATGTTTGGTATAGGGATAAGGGTCAGTCTTGGCAATTTAAAAACCTTTCTAAAAATATATCCCCTACTCTTTTAGCGGACAATATTCCTGATTGCCCTCCTTTTTCCATGTTTCATCGAAATGGCCAATTCATCCTAAATTATGGCCAAGGAAAATGTAAAACTCAAGGAGAAAACACATTCGTGTTGAATGGGAAGGAGAAAACCCCTTTGGGCAACTTTAGAACAATCAAAAAAATTGAAGAAGTATTCCTATTGGTCAACAAAGGAAGTTTTTCGATTTTAAATTCAGATCATTCAATGATACCAATAACTGAATTTGAATTGGTAGAATAATTGCATTTAATTCATTCCAATTTGATCCTCCCTAATATCCATTTGATGAAACCATCTTTGATTTTTCTCAAAAGGTTCACCAGTAATCTTATGGACCATCAATTCTACCCAATGATGAAGGTTATCTCCATGAACAAAATAATAGGCAACACCGCCATGTTTTTCCATAAAAATCAATCCAATATCAATCATATGAAGCATCTGGTTGAACAATTCTCTAGGATCACCGGTCCAGGATAATTGAATTTCTTTAAAGGATCTTGGTCCCTTAACTAGAAGCAAAAAAGTCATCAAAAAATCTTCTTGGCAAAGGCAATCGCTGATTTCAGCTTGCCTGGATGACTCGGAATAGAATTGCCTAAAATAGGTGTTTTTCCCGCCTTTAGGCAGGTTTTCGTTGGGTTCGAAGGCTGTGTTCATGGCGCAAATATATCCTTTAAAATTAATTACCAAACTTTTTGTTTGTTAAAATTAAGTTATTACATTTGTAAAGTAAATGATTGAGCAATACCTCTGTATGATTCAAAATTTGAATTAATTTTTTCCGCAGCTCATCCATTCCCAGGCAGTTCGCCACAGATTATTACTAACTTTCACCTTCTTGAATATTTTGATTCATGGTAATGAATTCTATGGCAGTTAATGAAGAACGGGCGCTAGCCAAAACATTTATCGAAGACACCAAACGTCACATATTTCTGACCGGTAGAGCGGGATCAGGAAAGACGACTTTGTTGAAAGAAATAATTGATACTAATCAGAAAAATACGGTTGTGATTGCCCCCACAGGCGTAGCAGCAATAAATGCCGGAGGAGTAACTATTCACTCCTTATTTCAACTTCCTTTTACCGCTTTCATTCCGATGGATGGAACAGTAAATCCAGATCTTTTTTCTACTCCGAAAATGCTTTTAAAACATTTGCGTCTTTCAAGAGAAAAGCGCGCTGTCATTCAAGCGATGGACCTGCTCATTATTGATGAGATCAGCATGGTTAGGCCGGACCTTTTGGACTCTGTGGATTTAGTTTTAAGAACAGTGAGAAAAAGTCCGCTTCCCTTTGGTGACACCCAAATTCTAATGGTGGGTGATTTATTTCAATTGCCTCCCGTAATCAAAGATTTTGAGTGGAATGTTTTGCGCCAATTTTACAAGACTCCCTATTTCTTTTCTGCACAGGTGTGGCAACGCACAAAACTAATTCCCATAGAACTGAAAAAAATATACCGGCAAACTGACCTCAATTTTGTCAATGTATTAAATAAGGTACGGGAAGGGACGGCCAGTGAACCTGAAATAGATATTCTAAACAAGCGCTATGTAGAAAATTATCTAAATGAAAAGGAGGCAATAACCTTGACAACCCATAACGCTACGGCCAATACTATTAATGAAAAAAAATTGGCTGAGTTAAAAGGCAAGAAAATCACCTTGTCTGCAGATATCAATGGAAAATTTTCAGAAACAGCCTACCCTTGTGATTCGAGACTTGTGTTGAAAGAAAAAGCTCAAGTCATGTTCATACGAAATGATAAAAACAAAAGATATTTTAATGGGAAGTTAGCCACTGTGTTATCCTACAATAAGGAAGAGGAATTATTACAAGTACGTTTTAAATCCGATCAAACTGTACATTGGATAGAAAAGGAAAAATGGGCCAACGAAATCTTTGAGGTAGATAAGATCACGGAAGAAATTACCAAGGAGGAACTAGGTTCTTTTTTACAATTCCCATTAAAGTTGGCCTGGGCCGTTACTGTTCACAAAAGTCAGGGACTAACCTTGGAAGAAGTGGTATTAGATTTAGGCGCTAGTTTTGCCGCAGGACAAGCCTATGTAGCATTAAGCAGATGTACCACATTAGACGGAATCACCTTGCGCAGTAAATTCAGATTGAACAATGTAATCATTGATGCACGTATAAGTTCATTCTACCAACAATTTCCAGAGTTAAGCGAAGTTGAAGACCAGTTGGAAGCTGCCAAAAAGGAATACGCTTTATATAAATTAAAAAAGGCTTTTAATTTATTCAGTATTCTAAATCAACATGAGCAATGGGAAGGATATGTTTTGTCAAAGGAATTACCACATAAGGCCAATATCCTTCGATTGTCTCAAGACCTACAAGAACAATTGCTTACGCTTAGTGGCACCATGCTTGACTTTCAAAAGCATTTGGATGTTTGGATCGCTGCCAGTTTTGAAGACACAGAAAGTTTAGCACAAATTATTTTCAAAAGCGAAAAAGCAATTCCTTACTTCACAGGTATCATGCATGAAAAAGTAATTATCCCACTTCATAAACATCTGGAAAAAATTCAAACAAAAAGTAAGATTAAAAAGTACCTAGGACTAACAGTAGAATTCTATGAAATACTCTGGGCCAAAATGAATCAACTATACGCACTAAATGTTTTTGATCGATTATTATATGACGGTCCTAAAAAGACAAAAGAAGCCTTAGGGAGTATTTCGGCAGCCAAAAAACAAACCAAGTTAAAAGGAGCCACCTTCGAAATAAGCCTTGACCTGTTAAACGAAGGACTAACATTAGAAGAAATTGCAAAGAAAAGAGATTTGGTAGTTGGAACCATAGAATCTCATATGGCAAGATTGATTGAAGAGGATAAAGTGAAAATCGAGCGAATTATCAAGCCAGCGAAATTGAAGCAATTGGTGGAATTCATGTCCAAGCAGGGAGAAAAAAGCCTGAAGGAAATTTTACCGAATTTACCGGTGAAGAGTAGCTTTGGGGAATTGCGGATGGTGCGGGCGTATATGAAGAAGAATCAATGAAGTACAATTCGCTGCGCGGCAATGTCTGAAGACACAATTGCCTTCGGCGCAAGGTCGAATATCGTGTTTCCAATAAATGCAAGCCACCAAAGGTCGCCAGGTTGTCTGTGACGCAACCTGCCTGAATGACTTCAGTCAGGCAGGTTCGCTGCGCGGCAATTGTCTAACGACGCAATGTCTGCGACGCAAAGGGTTCAATGTCTAAAGACGCAATTCGCTGCGCGGCAATTGTTTAACAACGCAATGCCTGCGGCGCAAGGAGTTCAATGTCTGTGACGCAATTCGCTGCGCGACAATTGTCTAACGACGCAATGCCTGCGGCGCAAGGAGTTCAATGTCTGTGACGCAATTCGCTGCGCGGCAATTGTCCAAAGACGCAATGCCTGCGGCGCAAGGAGTTCAATGTCTGTGACGCAATTCGCTTCGCGACAATTGTCTAACGACGCAATGCCTGCGGCGCAAG
>CALGJW010000415.1 GCA_937930025.1 uncultured Saprospiraceae bacterium
ATATACTCCTGGTCCTAAATGTTGAATATTCAATTCCGTTTGAATTTGATTGGATTGTGTGGGGCTAACCACTAATGCGCCTTTTGCATCAAAGACACTCACTTTCCAGAATTCACTTGCATTATCAACATTACTTACTACAACTGACCCTCCCGCTTGAATTGGATTTGGACTAATTTCAAAATCTACAGCTCTACGAGATTCCAATACAATAATGTTAGAAAAAGATTCTCCCGGACCAAAATCTACTTGCTTTAATCTATAGTAGTATTTATGGTTAGGTCTAATCTTATCATCAACGAAAACATATTCTGCTCTTTGGTCTGATTCACCTATTCCTTGCACGAATCCTATCATTCTGTAATTGAATCCGTCCAAACTTTGCTCAATTTCAAAGCCTTTATTGTTTGATTCTGAAGCAGTAGACCAATGTAATTCGGCGTATGCCGGCATCATTTTACCTTCAAAACGAACAAGCTCTACAGGAAGAGGGACTATATTTGTTGTACCAGTGCCTGAAATATCTATTATGGTTGTCCCATCTCCAGGTGTATCAACCCAATTTCCTACAGTTAGATTTGGTGGATTCATAGCCGTCGCTTCGGTACTAATAGCAAGTGGTAAAGCACACCCAAAACATGTTACTTCCCATTGCGTCCCTGTCCAGGAAATTGTAACATCATCACCTGATCCCGTTTCTGTATAGCTATGTTTTCCATTTACCAATCCCGCATAAGTGAGTGTTAGTTCTCCTAAATTATCTTCATACTGTATTGTTGTTCCTGCCTGTGCATTCATCGACGATAGGCTAAATAAAAGACAAATTGTAAAAATTAAATTTTTCATAAATTTCTATTTTTTGGTTATTAAATTTGGATTATAGTCGCTGATTTATATTTCAGTTTATATAAATTATCGGGATTTTAATACTCCACAGAAAAAACGGTTTCAATCTTTTCCGTGGAGTATTAATTCGGTTTTAACTAAGAGAATCCCTTCGTTAATTTCGGGAAGGAAAAATTCCTTGCACCGCGATGATGTAATTCAAAGCCGTGTAAGGTTGAAGATTATTAAAGGCTTGATTATTACCAGTATTTCCTACTGAATTACCCATTTGTTGGGCAGTTCCTTGAGCTGAAGCATAAGCCATAGGACCGCTTCTTGGATTATCTGGTAAAAAAGCGCCAGCAGGATTAGGAGAATCTGCAGGATTACTAGAAGTAAATAATGCATGGCCATGAGCCGGCAAATTTTGAGTATTAAGTGTAGTGGTATCTGCTCCACCTTTTTGACCTAATCTGAAATTGGTTGGTTGACCTGGTCGCTGACCTGGTCCCACAGCTGTGGCGCCGCGCAAATCTGGTAAGGCAAATGAGGTTCGTCCATCACCTCCGTAAGTAGTTCCTAAAAGTGAAAATAATGCTTGGTTTGCATTGATAGGCAATAGTTGTCCTTCACAAAAAGCCCAGCCACGTGGTGCGAAGTTGCCTGCAAATAATTGAATGGATGCCATTAATGGTTGCATAATAATTGTTTTTGATTTTTAATAATGGGGTCGAGAAAAATTCTCAAGTTTAAAATGTTTAAAAAATAGTAAGCTCCTTTAGTTTCGGGAAGGGTATAGTCCTTGCAAAGCGATGATATAATTTATAGCCGTGTAGGGTTGAAGATTATTAAAGGATTGATTACTACCAGTATTTCCTACCGCATTTCCCATTTGTTGCGCAGTTCCTTGAGCCGAAGCATATGCCATAGGGCCACTTCTTGGATTATCTGGTAAAAAAGCGCCAGCAGGATTAGGAGAATCTGCAGGATTACTCGAAGTAAATAATGCATGGCCATGAGCCGGCAAATTTTGAGTAATAAGTGTAGTGGTATCCGCTCCACCTTTTTGACCTAATCTGAAATTGGTTGGTTGACCAGGTCGCTGACCTTTTCCCACAGCTATAGCACCACGCAAATCTGGTAAGCCAAATGAGGTACGTCCATCACCTCCATAAGTAGTTCCTAAAATTGAAAATAACGCTGTATTTGAACTAATTGCTAATAATTGTCCTTCACATAAAGCCCAGCCACGGGGAGCAAAATTGCCTGCAAATAGCTGAACGGTTCCTATTAACGGTTGCATAATAATTGTTTTTAAATTTGAGGTCGAGAGAATTCTCCAACGTAAATATGATTCTAAAGTACCGCTGAACTTAGACCTTTACTACCTGATTTGAATTCAAGTATAAATACCCTAATGGGGGGGGAATTCAATTATCATTCCCATGAAATTGAGTGAAAAAGGATTGAAATTCGATGAAAGCAAAAGTGACGACTCAAACAGGAAGACCCAATCAAGATAATTTAGAAAAGCAAAAAACAAGGGTCATATACACTGTCCTCAAAGATGTTAAATTAGATGGGCAACAATCAATTAGTATTTCTACCCTAAAACTTACATATTCATTAATACACCTAGCTGTAATAATTTTCGCTAAGTGCCTTAAGAATAAAATATTATAGTAATTTAGTAGCTCACTTAAAACACATTTATTCTATGAGTAAATTAATGGCGCTAGTTGACAAGTATGAGGAAACTGGCAAAAAAATGGGTTGGAAAATCAACCGTTCTCTTTTGGAAAAAGTAGCCAAAGGTTGTGGCCCTTCTATTTACCGAAAGGATGCTGCTTTAGTAGCTGCTTCTGACAAGGCAGAATTAGACAGAGTCAAGAAAAATTTCCTAATTAAAAAATTAGGGATGAAAGACAGTCCTAAATTAGATGAGGCGATTGCTACTGTCTGCACTGAATTCAAAGGTGTACGTCAGAAGCCAAGAGCTTTGTTTTACTACAAGTTAGTTCAGAACTTAAGAAAAGGTTCTGTTTACAAGTAACTCGTTCAATTCGATTTATCAAAACACAACGAGTTTTATTAGTTCTTAGAACTAAAAAATTAAGGATCAATGTTGAGCAATCGGCGTTGATCCTTTTTTGTTCAATTGCTTTTGGTGCAAGGTCGAATATGTGGTGATCGAAAAAACAATAAGTTCAATTGCTTTCAGCGCAATTAGTTCAATGCCTCCGGCGCAAGGTCGAAAATATGGCGAGTCGAATAACGGTTTACAATTGCCTAAAGGCGCAATTAGTTCAAGTGACTACGTCGCAATTGCCTTATGGCGCAAGGTCGAATATGTGGTGAGTCGAATAACGTGTATAGTAGCCACGAATTACTCTAATTCTCACGAATAAGTAAGCCGTGTCGAATGAATGTATTTTATTTCCACGAAGAATTGCTACGCAATTTCAAATTTTCACGAATTCCAAACGCTTAAATTATCGCATGAACAGTTAGGCTGAAAGTTTGCGAATCGAACTTTTAGTTTATAACAGTTAGTTATTAGTGTCGAAAATGTGGTGAGTCGAAAAAACAATAAGTTCAATTGCTTTCAGCGCAATTAGTTTAATGCCTCCGGCGCAAGGTCGAAAATGTGGTGAGTCGAAAAAACAATAAGTTCAATTGCTTTCAGCGCAATTAGTTCAATGCCTCCGGCGCAAAGTCGAAAATATGGCGAGTCGAAAAAACAATAAGTTCAATTGCTTTCAGCGCAATTGCATAGCCTGAAGGCCTAAGATTCCAAAGCTTGGGGCATCGCCCCAAGATCTAAATGAACAAAAACTGGCAGGCCCACCAATATTTAATTGGAAATTAAGTGAGGTCGGCAGGCTGAAGGTTTGCGATTCCATTCACAATCAATTCGAACGTTTTCGAATCTAGCATTCATTACCCTAGGGGAACTCAATTTTATCCAATCAACCTCAACGCTTCCCGTTTACTCAAGTTACTTAGGTCGTCATGCCGATCAACAAACTCAATCACCCACTCAGCATCCGTCCGACTATATTCCCTCAGCACCCAGCCAATCGCTTTATTAATGAAAAATTCTTTTGACCCCAGCAAGGATTCAATTGCATGCGTAAGCAAAGCAGTATCAATATCCGTTTTGTATTTTAATTGAAAAAGCAATGCGCATCTTTGCAACCACATATTCCCGGAGGCCAGCCATTTGTCCACATATTTTTTTCTATGCTGCGGATATAGTTTGAAATATTGCCCCATGAGTTTGTAGGCTATTGCATCCACCGTATCCCACCAAGATTTATTCATTACCATGTATTCCAACAACTCGATATCCCTCTCCCGAAATTTTTTCATGTACTTAACGCAAAAGTCTAATGCGAATAGTTGAAAGTCTCTTTGAGGCTTTTTCCAAAGCGCTTTTATGTATTGCTCTAGTTCCTCAATGGGTGGCATGTAATTCTTTTGGAGGAATGGTTTTTCTATGTTTCTGCGATCGGGGGATTTTATGCCGAAGATGGTGAATTGGTCGCGCATGTAGGCGGATTGGGAAGCGGCGGTTTTTGGGTTGGCGGCTTGGGTGTAGGAGGATTCTAGTTCTGAGAGGTAGGTTTTCATGTAAAATAATAGTGAAATTTTAAAAGAGACGCAAAGCAGTGCGTCTGTACAAAAGTATTTGTGATCGAATGATGTAGGTTTTAGCAACGAATTTCACAAATTTTCACGAATAATTAAGCCGTATCGAATGGACGTAATTTATTTACACGAAGGCTTGCGACGCAAGCTACCAATTCACTCGAATTATCGAATATATTTTGAGGTTGTCTAAATTAGAACCAGACTGCTGCTGTAGGTTGATGGGATTCAAGGATGAATAGGAGTTGAGGAACTACATTGTCTTTATATTTCGACAATGAGTTCAAGGCTTTGAAATACATTTCGCCCAAAAAACATTAACCTAAATAAAAAAGGCCTCACTTACGTAAGACCTTTTAACAAAAAAAACTTAGAACTTTAATTTCCCCGGGCAACCAACTCTTCGACGTCATTATTTACAGATAAAATCAGCAGACAGGTCGCTGTACAAAATACTGGAGAAGTAATGCAATGATGTCCATTCCAACTTCCATCGTTATTTTGAATATTCAACAAATTGGCAGAAACGGAATCGAACCATTTTTTCCAAGCGTCATCCTTATTTACAATCATCGATTCTCCGGTTTGGAGAAAGGACATGAATTCTTCGCCTCCATTATTTCCAAAACCATTCATCACATCTGCTTGTTGTGCCGTAATTTTTGCGGCTTCATAAACCTTGTAAGATGCATCTAAAGAGAGAGCTTCCTCTTCGTCCATTCCGGCCTTAACTAAGTTGTCATAGCTAACATCGCTCTCCACAATAACACCACTGTCATTTGCAGACTTTATGTATTCCTTTGCTTTCCTCGCCTCTTTCGCATTCGCTCTGGCGGAACCCGAAACAGCATAAAGTGTAATTCCCGCGCCATCCAAGGTTTCTGTTTTCTTAGTAACAGGATTGTAGTTTCCTTTTTGGTACGCTTTGGATTCCCTTAGTTTCGCTTTGTCCACATTCGCTCCTTTCACTTCTGCGGCTTCTAGGGCAGAACTAGCAAAGGCAGATTGCAGCACACCAGCCCAACCTGCTCCTTTTGTTTTCCCTTGAGCATCTTGAGTTTCTTGAACCAGTTCAGCGGATTTATTTACGGCGGCAAAAACTCGTGTATAAAATTGGGAACCGTCCTCCAATTCATCCAAAAGATTAGTTAAATATTGAGTAGTCAACACTAGGTCGATATGATCTCCCAATTTGCTTTGAATTTGAGTTCCGCGCACATCGGTAATAAACAGTGTTTTATTATTAGCTCCTTCCACAGCCTTCAATAAATATTCAGTTGCTTTCCCCAAGGCAGTTTTTAGCTCACCATGTTCCAGATTGGTTCCAGTTCTCAATATGGCCATGGATACCATTGCCGTTGTGGCGGGATCTGCAGGCACTTTATGCGGATCTAATTCTCCTTGTTTGCTATGAAATCCAGCGCCCCATCCACCATCGGGATGTTGTGCGTTAGCCAGCCAGTCCAGGCCTTGGTCAATGGAGGAGATTACTTTTTCCGTTGGTGCATATCTAAAGGCAGAATCCAAGGGTACTTCGCCAAAGACCGTATTGAAAACACATCCTTCTGGTGGAACGCCGTTATTGCTTTTAGCAGAAAAGGATAGAAAAATAAAAATGGTGGATGCGCAGAAAAAGGTGCATAGCAGATAGATTGTTCTTTTTTTCATGAACTGTAGTTTAGGCACTAGCAGATCAGTCCAATTCTAGGAATGGATGGTTCTGCTTAGTATGGTTAAAAAATGGTGTTGGTGGATCGTTAGGAGGTGGATGTGGTTGGAGTCGGTATTGGTGTGAGTGGGAATGTTAATGTTTTTTTTTGCTCCGTTGGTTTTGTTATTTCTTCGAAATCTTAGGTTATTATCATAATACTTTAGATTTCATGTTTGACTGGGTTTTTTGATTCTTAAAATCTCCTTGTCTTACTTTTTTTCATTGCAAAAAAAAGTAACAAAAAATGCTAGAAATGCTTTAAACTCGCCTTCCCGGCTTCAAACAAAAAGCATTTCAAGCTCCGCTGATTTTATATTTCATCGAAATCTTAGGTTATTATCATAATACTTTTGAATTCATGTTTGACTGGGTTTTTGATTCTGAAAATGTCTTGCTCTTCCTTTTTTACAATTGCAACATAAAGGGGGGGGTATTTCTTCGAAATCTTTGGTTACTACCTTGATACTTTAGAATTCATGTTTGATTGGGTTTTTTGATTCTTAAAATCTCCTTGTCTTACTTTTTTTCATTGCAAAAAAAAGTAACAAAAAATGCTAGAAATGCTTTAAACTCGCCTTCCCGGCTTCAAACAAAAAGCATTTCAAGCTCCGCTGATTTTATTTCATTTCTTCGAAAATACATAGAGTATTTCACAGGTGAATTCTTCTAGGTTTAAATTATTTCTTCGAAATCTTGCTTAGGGAGATTACCTATTCGTAGAATCTGTAATTGAATCAATTGAAAATGAGCAATTGATAATTTCGAAATTTTTTTGATCGAAAAAATGGCGAATTTATCAAATTTTACATACACGTCTATTCGACATTGCGTTGTTAGACAATTGAACTACATTGCGTCGGAGACAACCTGGCGACCTTAGGTGGCTTGCGTTACACCTTCTCCACTCCAATATTAAGCCCAACCTCCCCAGGCAATTCAACGGCAACTCCTTCCACTCCTGCAGCAGCAATCACCTCATCAGCTAACACTTCCGCTTTGATGATGTCTCCAAATCCAGCAACAGCAGCTTCTATCGCTTCGTGCTTTTCAATGCTTACTTTAATTCGGTCGGTTACTTCAAAGCCGGCATCTTTACGAAGATTTTGAATACGATTGATAAGCTCTCTGGCCATTCCTTCGGCTAATAGATCATCCGTCAAGGTTGTATCCAACGCCACCGTCAAAGGACCATCATTGGCTACGGTCCATCCAGGGATATCCAAACTAGAGATCACAAAATCTTCGGCTAGTAATTCAATTTTTTCATCTCCTACTTCTAAGGTGTATTTACCAGTGGATTCAATGGTGCTGATTTCATTGTCACCAAATTGAGAGATGATTTCATTGGCAGCTTTCATGTGCTGACCGAGCTTTCGGCCTAAGGTTTTGAAATTTGGTTTGATAGATTTTTTAACCAAACCTTCCGTGTCCTTGACGTATTGGATTTCTTTAATATTCGTTTCTGCAAGAATCAAATTCTTAACGGCTTCCACTTGTTTTTCGAAAGTCTCATTTAAAACAGGAAGCAACATTTTTTGAAGTGGCTGACGCACTCGGTGATTTTCTTTTTTTCTTAAACTTAGCACCAAGGAAGAAATACGCTGTGCATAATTCATTCGTTCTTCCAGGTCCTTATCAACTATTGTTGCATCAGTGACTGGAAAGTCAACTAGGTGCACAGAATTTTGTGATTCTTTTCCAGTAGCCTCATTGAGATTTTTGTAGAGCCAGTCGGCAAAAAATGGAGCAACAGGCGCCATTAATTTCGAAATGGTCGTCATGCAATCATACAAGGTTTGATAGGCATGGATTTTATCATCTGAAGATTCTCCTTCCTTGATAGGTTTCCAGAAACGGCGACGACATAGTCTTACATACCAGTTGGACAACTCGTCTTGAACAAAAGACGAGATGGCTCTTGTCGCGTTAGTGGCTTCATAGTCTGCATAAGCCTCCTCCACTTCTTGAATTAATGAATTCAACTTGGACATGATCCATTGATCAATCTCCGGACGATCAGAAACTGGAGTGGTTGGCTGATCGTATTTGAATGCATCAATATTCGCGTAAAGCGAAAAGAAGGAATAGGTATTATATAAGGTCCCGAAGAATTTATTTCGAACTTCTTTAACTCCTCCGTCTAAGTCAAATTTTAAATTATCCCAAGGAGGAGAATTAAAAATCATATACCAGCGATTGGCGTCTGCTCCGTATTTATCCAAGGCCATAAATGGATCCACTGCATTGCCTAAACGCTTGGACATCTTCTGCCCATTTTTATCTAACACTAATCCGTTAGACACAACAGTCTTGAAAGCCACTGAGTCAAATACCAAAGTTGAGATTGCATGCAGGGTGTAGAACCAACCACGGGTTTGATCAACACCTTCGGCGATAAAATCTGCGGGATATTGAGACTTAAATTGCTCGACATTTTCAAAAGGATAATGCCATTGTGCGTATGGCATGGAGCCAGAATCAAACCATACATCAATAAGGTCTAACTCTCGCGTCATTTTATTTCCTTTGCTGTCTACCAGAAAAACCTCGTCAATATAAGGCCGGTGAAGATCTTTTGGTACCGATTGATTCGTCCCTAGCTTTGCATTAGCTTCCACAATTTTTTCCCCTAACTCTTCTATAGAGCTAACCATACATTCCTCGATGGTCTCTCCCTCGGCATCCAAACTCCTCCATATCGGAAGTGGAATTCCCCAGAATCGAGAACGGGAAAGATTCCAATCTTGTAGATTCTCCAACCATTTTCCAAAGCGACCTTCCCCAGTTGAAGCAGGCTTCCATTTGATGGTTTTATTGAGTTCGAACATTCGCTCCTTCATGGAGGAAGTTTTCACAAACCAAGAATCTAATGGGTAATATAAAATTGGCTTGTCTGTCCGCCAGCAATGCGGATAGTTGTGTTCGTACTTGGCAACATTGAATGCTTTGTTGTCAATTTTCAAACGCACAGAGATGTCTACGTTTACATCAACATAGTCTTCTTGGTCTTTATAGTTTTTGACATAGCGATTTGAAAATTCCCCAGCGGTCTCAATAAACTTTCCTTGCTTGTCCACCAAGGTTAAGGCGCCGATACCATTTTCCCCTCCAACTTTTCTATCATCTGCTCCAAAGGAAGGAGCGGTGTGTACGATTCCCGTACCGTCTTCTGTGGTAACAAAATTACCCTGGATTATTTTGAATGCATCGGTCTTTCCATTTACAGGTTCGATCTCATTTCCAAAGTCGAATAGTTGTTCATAACGCGAGTCTGCTAATTGTGCTCCTTTGAATGGTTCGGATTGCTCCAATACTTCCGGTTGTTTTTTACCACCAAACCATTTGCTCACTAAAGCCGCAGCCAATATCACCGATACTTTTTTCTCCGTATAAACATTGATGGTTTTTACTTTGACGTAATCGATCTTCGGCCCAACCGTCAAAGCGGTATTCGACGGCAAGGTCCATGGCGTCGTTGTCCAAGCCATTACGCGCACATCTTCGTCTTCTGTGTCATACAAAAATGCATTGCTATCCGCCTTAGTCAATTTGAACATGGCGACTACAGTGGTGTCTTTGACATTCTTATAGCAACCCGGAAGATTTAATTCGTGCGAACTTAGTCCGGTTCCTGCAGCCGGCGAATAGGGCTGAACGGAGTATCCTTTATATAGTAAATCTTTTTTGTACAATTGGCCCAACAACCACCAAACCGATTCGATGTAGTTGTTTTCAAAAGTGACGTATGGTTTTTCCAAGTCCACCCAGTAACCCATCTTTCGCGTGACATCATCCCACTCATCCTTATAGCGCATGACAGTCTCTCGACATTTTGCGTTGTAAGTATCCACATCGATCTTCGTTCCAATATCCTCTTTGGTGATTCCCAATTCTTTCTCCACGGCCAATTCAATGGGCAGTCCATGGGTATCCCAACCTCCTTTTCGCTCTACGCGCTTTCCTTTCATCGCTTGAAATCGACAAAATAAATCTTTGATGGTACGACCCATGACATGATGAATCCCAGGTTTTCCATTCGCAGATGGCGGGCCTTCGTAAAACACAAAAGAATTCTCTTTTGATCGCTGATCTACGGACTGTTCAAAGATTCCTTCCTTAGTCCAAAAGTCGAGGATGTCTTTGTCTATCTGAGGTAAATCGAGTCCTTTATATTCTTTATACATATCGCTATAGCTTGTTGTCTATTCCTAAGGTTCAAATGGTTTAGGAATAAGGGAGCAAAGGTAAGGAATTTGGGGGATGGTGGAAATAGGCTTTGAGCGGTCTTTACTTTTAAATTGCGCAACAGGCTACTGCGCAATTGACTGCTGGGTTTACAAAAGAAAAATAAAGCTCATAAAACTGATAATCAATAGGATATAATAATGCAACGTGCCGCAGCACAATTTGGGTGTACTCAAATAATTTTCTTTTAAAAACTGATCGTTTTCAATTCATTTGGATTTGGGCGATCCCCTGATTGACTGTGCCTAGGTCTCGCCCACTCGACTGAGGCACAGTAGATCAGGGTCAGGCTATCCGCTCTTATCCTTCATTTCATTTCGGATACCGCTTCTATCCTTATCGCGGGATGGGAGATTGACTTTGGTTTGGGGCGCGGGATTATAGCTTAAATTTTTGGAAAGGTAAACGTCCAAAGTTTTACAACATTTTTAACTCTCAGTCATTTACCTTGAATCCGCGGCTTTGAAGTGACGATGGCCATTTAAATACGTCAAATTAACAATGTAAAGGCAATGAAAAACAAAATTATACATGCTCATCACTCCCATTCTTATTGCGTGATTTATAAAAACGAAATACTCAACGCAAAAAGGATACTAATTTTGACTTTCTGCTTCATCGGACTCTCTACACAATCAGAAGGTCAATGTTGGAGATCTTATCGAGCCATACCTTGTAATTTACCTATTGAACATTCATTAATCGAAGCGTATGAATTCGCTACAAATCGAACAGCTTCTTTTGTAGTTGAAGAAAATTGGATTCAGCGAAGGAAAGACAAATTCCTGGAACTTGCGACTGATGATTTATATAAAGAGAAGTTAGACTCCATTTTTCGACTGGCTCGTCAATCAATAATTGATAAAATCGGTAAGAACAATTACTGCGACCGAATAAAATTAGATTGGGAATTTGTTAAATTATACAAATATTATAATAGGAAGGAAAGGAAAAAATTACTGGAAGGGAGTTTCTCATTTAAATTCTTCCACAACAAAATTGATTGTTGGAATGGCGGAGGAACTAAATTAGTTTATAAATTCAAATTTGAGGATAACAACAATGTCATTCTTGAACATCCAGTTTGTTTTCCTGATTGTGAGGATCTAGATTGTCCTGAATATTTACCCTCATCAGAAATCATCAAAAAAGCATTGGCCCAGGATTTAATTGACGATAGCAGGCGAATACGCATTAAAGAATTCGATTGCAATAGTTATATTATCAACAATATTAAAAATATCATTGCAGACAGTGCTCTAATTGTATCTAAATTTACAGGGGATTTAATTCGTAAAGAAAAAATTAATAGAAACTGGACCCAAACAACACTGGAAAATTCTATAACCCAGGCGACACTAATAGCAGATGTTATGCTGGATTCCACCTATGAATATCGAGGTAAAAATGACTTCCTGTACACCACCTATCTCTATTCAATTTTAAATATACTTAAGGGGAATATTCCAGATGAAAAAAAAGTAAGAATTGCAAAAGTAGGAGGCAAAAATGAATATTCGAGTCATTCGACACCCTTACCTAATGGACGAGTCCTTCTCTTTTTAAAGCCTATGCCAAAAGAATACTTTAAAAGCATTGCGATGCCTGACAGCTCTAAACAGTACTTTAGTTTTATTGCTGATGATAAACAATACAGTAGTAATAGAATAAGTCTATTCGGCGAATTAGTACCTTTTATCAAAAAACAAACAAGTTTAAATATTCGTCCTGTCATTGCTTATAATCACACCACAAATGCTGTTACTAACTGGTTGCAAAAACAAAATGCAATACAACAAAAAGATTCAATTGGACTACAAATAAATATGAGTCGATTATATTGGAATTATGAAAATTCAGCTATCTTCAGTAACGTATATGCAAAAAGTACTAAGGATCATTCTTATCCTACAAAAATCAAATTAACCTTTGAGTATGACACTAGTTGGATTGGTTCTTGGGCAGTTTCGAATAATAATATAATGTTGGATAGATTTTATCACAATGAAAATCGTACGGCGAATTCAGCTTTATTTCCAAATCAATATACCTTCAAAACACAAGATGAATCGCACAACAAATTCAGTGTAATAATTGAATCAAGTAAAGATCATCCCTTAAAAGAAATATCAGATTCAACAAGGAACATCGATCAAATTCCACTATTCAATATTGGCTTAAAAGTCAGTGAAATGAACCAAGAGGAGCAATTTACATTACAATGTCACTCAATTATTTCTCCAGAAGAAAATCTACATATTGAAGCCATATCTGGAGACACTGTTCCTTATTCCTTTATATGTACAACGCCCAACATTGTCACATTAGGTACAAAAAGTTGCCACGAGTCAATTTCAAAAATTTCAAATGCAACAGCAACATTAGGAGACACCCTCACAATTCACGGTACCTATCTGAACAACTTTAAAGGAAAAATTTATTTACCATTCGCTGTTGAAAAAAATGGAATAGAATATCGCAATAATTATCCTATCCCCCAAAGTCATTTATTACATGTCGATGACAGCACAGCCACATTTGTAATACCTCGAAGATATGGTCCAGCAGATGGGTTAGATAATTGGGTACCTGTTAGTGGATTAGTAAAGCTGGACAAAAATATTCGTAGAGGGGTAGAATTAGAAATTGAGCAGTGAGACTACTACAAGTATTGGTTTTCAATTTCGCAGAAGTGCATTGTTCTCTACCAAATATAGGACT
>CALGJW010000416.1 GCA_937930025.1 uncultured Saprospiraceae bacterium
CCCTTAGCTATTGTAAAAACGCCTCAAAAGCAGATATTGTTGCCAAGCTTTTCTAATTTCAGGATCAAACCATGGGTAGCAACTCATTTCATATAACGGTCAGCGAGATGTGCAGTATTAAGCGATAGCGAAAATGGCATCATCCTCGCCTGTTACCTACCGTTTTTTATTTTTTATTTGAAGTCCTGATTTCCAATTATGGTCATTATCTCAACTACATCATTTATTATTCTAAAATAAATTGAATCTGATCCGCAAGGGCATCTTCTGTACCCATTTCTTATGTGATCTACTGATTCAAATGAAAAAGGGTTAGCTACTATTTTATCGAAATATTTAAAAAATTCATCAAAGTATTTATCAGCCTGTCGAATCCCAAATTTGTACAAGCCAAATTGATGAATTCTTATTAAATCCTCTTTGGCAGTATTACTCAATTTGTAATTAGTCATTTATTCGCGACTTTGATTCTTTTAGAATATCCGCCTTTGACATTTTTGTAAATCCACTTTTCTCCGCTCTTTCTAATTTCTTGTTTATCCAATCAATTTGCACTTGCTGATTTCTAGCTTGTCTAATTAAATCGTTTACTAATTCACTCTTGCTCGAATATTCTTGCTTAGCCACCATTTCCTTTAACCAGTCATCATTCGGTTTCGTAAATGTTATACTTTGTCTATTCATGATAATACCTATTGATTGGTGTAAATATACATCATTTTTGCATCATGCTCAATAGATAATTATCGTATTGACAAGCAGGATAATGGCAATTTTTGAAATCATTCCAATTTTCTACGAAATAATTGAATCAATACTTATGATCTCGATACGTAATAGAATTTTATCAACGTAATTTATCCTGAACGGTAGGTATCTACTTTATACCTCCACTATAATTTATGCTGCAGCCATTGTAAGGTATTGATTCAAAAGAAAAGACAGGAGTATTTCCACCTTCAAAACTAGCTACCTTATTACCGTTCTCATCAAAGAAGTCTCCGGCCGAAAAAAGACATTCTGGCGTACTATTGCAATCATAAGTTACTAAAAATAAGGTATCGATAAAGCCCGTAGGATCTGAAACAAGCCGTAATTGTCCCTGGTTATCAACAAGATTTAATGATGCTGTTCCTTGAGTTATCATTTGATTAGGTTGAGCATTGCAGAAAAAAATATTTCCATAAAATTCAGCATTACTAAGCATGTCTTGTTCCATTTCGCACATGGACTCAAGAGAGCAAGTCTGATCATCTTCATCACAGGAGAAGATCAGGACTGCTATTACTAAAATCAATATTGATTTATTCATAAATAAAAGTATAATTCCGAACCTATCGGCCCTTATTCAAATTCGCAAATCGAATTTCGAAAATTACTCACAGAACATTCGACTCAAAATATTTTGGACACCAGAACCCAACACCCTCGCCATATTCGATCACTTTTGTACAGACGTAATGCATTGCGCCTCTTCTAATTTTTACTTTTTCTTCCGCTCCCGCCCAATCACCTTCAAATAATCATCGACCTTATCATTCGGTACTAGCATGGCTAAATTATAATGCGCAAGCTTCCATCCGTCTTCCGTTTTTTGAAGTACTCCGGAACCTCGACATGGTCCCATCCATGTTTCTAATCGCTCTTCGAACCAAGCCGTTTGACTATCATTAGCGAAATATAATTCTCGATCTTTTGCAGTGAATGCCCAAGCCGATTCTTTATCGAAGTAAGGCTGGGCCCATTTAGCCATATCATCTCTAAGCCATCTTTCAGAATCATCTGTCCCAAGGTAAATGGCATCAGGGGTCATGGATCCAAAGAATACATCTTCGTCGGCTACCGCGGCTGCGTGGTGCCAATTATCCATGAGTCTTTGAATTAATATGGCATCTGGTTCTGGGCAATCTTTTCTGTAACGCGTATCCGTGATTTGCAAAACTTGCCAGCCTTTTTCCATTTCAACCAATTGAAAAGCATTCGTACCGCAATGAGATAATTTATCGCCCACATAAAAAGTATAGGGTGCCCAAACTGTGGCGAGGCTTCCGTCTATGTTTGATTCTACCTCATAGATTTCTTCATTGAAAATTTCCTTATGAGGTGTACTCACCATTTTTACAAATTTTTCAATTTCACCCGATTCGACAACCACCTTTCCGTCCTTATTCTTTCCTACCGAATGTAATCTAGCCTCCGGGTGAAAACAGTTTGCCAATTGATCACCGTTACTTGTTCTCATGGCATCAAACATTTCATTCACAGTAGTAACCGGATCGGCTAAAGTTTGAGCGACTAAAGTATTTACATAAAAAAGGGCGCTGAATAATAATAGGTAAATTTTCATATCGAAAAGATTCAAGTTTATATTAAGTAAAAGACAATACTGATTATCAGCATTTTATAATTTAAAAATGTACTTTTGCGTCTAAATAAAGGTGCTATTTAAAATGACCCTCCAACTAAATATAGGTCTAGATAATCAATTTCAAAATATTCTTTCACAAGATTAAAATGTACTAAACAAAATGAGCCTTAAAAAGCAATTTTCAAAATCAAAGTCTATTTGCAAGGTAACCTTTAGCTTGCCAAAAGAAGCTGTAAACGGCGGAAAAAAAGTCCTACTACTAGGTGATTTTAATAATTGGGATATCTCTAAGGGAATAAAAATGAAGGCAGGAAAATCTGGCTTCACCGCTACCCTAGAATTAGCGACAGGAAACGAATACGAATTCCGATATTTAATCGACAAGATGAACTGGACCAATGATTGGGATGCAGACGCTTATCGTCCATCTCCTTATTATGGGATAGAGAATTCTGTTGTTTATATTGGAGGAAAAGAAAAGGAAGAAAAGCAGTCCAAAGTAAAAAGTGGAGTAGCTAAAAAGTCAGCACCCAAAAAGAAAAATTCTACTAAAAAAGCCACTGCAAAAAAAGAGGTAACTAAAAAGTTGTCTCCAAAAAAGAAAACCTCAGCTAAAAAGCCTTCCGTAAAAAAAGAAGTCGCCAAAAAAATTATCGTTCGCAAAGCGAAGCCAGATGATTTGACTAAAATAGAAGGAGTGGGACCAAAGATTTCTGGTCTTTTGAAAAAAGGTGGATTCTCAACTTTTGAAGCTGTAAGCAAGGCAAAAAAGACAGAATTAAAGGCAATTCTTGAAAAAGCCGGTTCAAGATATCAAATGCATAATCCAACAACTTGGCCAAAGCAAGCAAAACTAGCTGCTCAAGGAAAGTGGACGCAATTGAAGACTTTACAAGATAACTTGAAAGGAGGGAAATAAAGGATACACCATTGCAGCGGAAAGATTCCTTTATTCAATGGAGTGAATCAAAAAAGCATAAAAAACCAAAGCACTCCTCCACAAAGAGGGGTGCTTTTTTGTTGAAATTATCTCAGAAAAACCCCGTTGTTTTGGCACAAAGATTCCATTTTTACGTAAGTGAATTGAGGTTTCCCTTACAAACCTGCCACCCTAAATTTGAAGAAAATCAATAAAATCTTTAAAATTCATTCTAATGATGCTTGCTAGAATATGTTTACTCCTTTTGATTAATGTTAGCTTATTTGCCCAAAATAGCTCCTTCGAGGGGAGTTGGGCTGGAGATATCAAACTGCCCGATAACTCTAGACTTGGTGTGATTTTCCATTTAGAAGGATCAGATAAAGCCATGAAATGCAAAATGGATGTTCCCTTACAAGGAGCAAAAGGAATGCAAGCAGAAAAGACTTCTATTAACAGTAACACCATTGAAATTACTTTTCCAACTTTAAAGGCTAGCTATATGGGAACACGTGAAGATGATGAGATTAAAGGTACTTGGACTCAAGGTGGAATGGCACTCCCGCTTAATTTGGAATGGCATACCGGTGAAACAGTTTTAGATCGTCCGCAACATCCTAAGCCTCCTTTCAATTATGACATTGCAGAAATAAATATTGACATTAATGCCAAAAAGGGAGCCTATCAATTGGCGGGGACATTAACCACTCCAAAGGGGGAAGGTCCGTTTCCTTTGGCTGTACTAGTCACAGGTTCTGGCCCACAAGATCGCGATGAGACAATCTTTGATCACAAGCCATTTTGGGTGATCGCAGATTTTTTAACCAACAATGGCATAGCAGTATTTAGGTATGATGATCGCGGAGTTGGAAAAAGTACAGGAACTTTTAAAGGCTGTACCACCGAAGATTTTACCAATGATGCCCTTCAGGTTGTTCAAAATATTGCTAGAATGCCTTCGATAGATTCAGAAAAAGTGGGAATTATAGGACATAGCGAAGGAGGTTTGATCGCATCCATTGCCGCGTCTAAATCTGATGCAGTTAAATTTACCATCCTGTTAGCTGGACCTGCCGTTAGTGGAAAACAAATTTTGAAAAGACAAATAGCAGATATTCAAATCGCAGAAGGAGTGGCCGAAGAAAAAATTCAAAAAGAATCACAAGTACGATCTGATGTTATTGATTTTGCTGCCAGCAAAGGAACCAATGAGTCTAGATTAGCAGCAGCTAGAACAAGGTTAAAATCTTTTTACGATTCTAACTACAGTGAAGAAGAAAAGAAATCAATCGGTGATTTTGAAAATTACTTTGAAGTTTCTACCCAGGGATTATTTAACGATTGGATGAACTATTTCCTTAATATCGAACCGAAGAAATATATTGAACGCATAAAGTGCCCTACCCTCGCAATTTTTGGGAACAAAGATCAGCAAGTATCCATCATGGATAATATGTCAGCCATGCGTGCAGCATTGCGTGCAGCGCCGGTGGAAGATTACAAAATTGAACTACTTTCAAACGTCAATCATTTATTTCAACATTCCAAAACGGGAAAGCCAAGTGAGTATGGTACCCTAGCAGAAACTTTTGCCAGAGAAGGTTTGGTGATGATGAGAGACTGGATCAATGAACGGTTTAAGGTCGATACTTTCAAAGACTTTGATAGCCCTAAAAATTAAATTCTATTCCGAGTCCTACATTGTCCGGGGAAACACCAAATTGAAACAACCATT
>CALGJW010000417.1 GCA_937930025.1 uncultured Saprospiraceae bacterium
CTTTGGATTTTGCTATTTCAGTAGGTAGTAATGAAGCTGCATAATTACCTGCAGCCTTCGCTTCTCCAACTCCACCAATTGCTGCTCTAACATATTTTTCTTCTGCCCAAAGACTAACTGGCTTAGGATAGTAGGGGCCAACCGGTCCTGCAAAAATTAAAAATCGATAAGAATCAGATGGCTTTACGCCAATAAATTCTCCATCTGCGAACATCAATGGTCTAAGATAAAGCGCTGAACCTTCGGTTTCGGGAATCCAACCGGCTTCCATACCTACTAAAGTGTGAATTGCTTCAATAAATACCTCTTCAGGAAATTCCGGCATTGCTAGCCGTTTAGCAGATGAATTTATTCTCTGAGCATGCATTTCTGGTCTAAAAAGAAGGGCTTGACCATTATTCCCTTTTGTAGCCTTCATGCCTTCAAAAAGCGCTTGGCCATAATGAAGTGCCAAACAAGCTGGATGTATAGAAAGATTGCCAAAAGGAAGGATTTCAAAATTCTTCCACTCACCATTTTTCCATTCTGCCGAAAACATATGATCCGTGAATACTTTTCCAAATGGAATATTTGAAAAATCGATCTTATCTAGATTGGAATGAGAACTTTTAGTAATTTTAAATTTGGTATTCATGTGGTTTCAGATTTATTCAAAGTTAATACAAAAAAGACAATTATTCTACTGAGGCCCTATTTTTTACCTATTACTTATCTTTTATTCTACAGAATGGTCATTTAACCAAATTTATGCCTGTTTCTCCAGATTTACATATTCCTATCATTAGGCTAGCAAACCCATTAGGGAAGAACTACGTTTCAGTTAAAGACAACCCAAGAAGGCTTTGCCTCGTCTATGAAGCAGTGTTTGGCACAAAAGAGTGCTATTCTTTCCTTGAAAAAGTGTTTAAAGCGGTAGAAATTGATTTTGAAAATCAAACTTCGAAACTGCAATTGGAAGATGTTTTTGGGATCAGTATAAGCCAACACCCATCATATCAACAACATGATCTGCTGATAAGTTTTGGCCCATCATTCCATAACTTGGGGTTGAAGGTTTCAGCCAAAAAATATGTACCAATTGAATTCAATAACAAGCGATTACTTTGGGTGGACAATCCGGAGGTAATTCTTGAAAATCCAAGCTTAAAAAAGCAGCTTTGGATGAATTTACAACAGTTATTCCTCGTTAAATAGATATGAATAAAATAGTTTTTGCCAGCAGTAATGAGCACAAAGTTTCTGAAGTCAGAAAAATTCTCGGAACTTCTTTTGAAGTTTTAAGTTTGAGAGATATAGGCTGTACGGAAGATATTCCTGAGACTCAAGATACGATTGAAGGTAATGCAAAACAGAAAGCAGAATATGTTTCCAAAAAGTATGGCTTAGATTGCTTTGCAGATGATACTGGTTTGGAAATCGATGCGCTAGAAGGCAGACCAGGTATCTATTCAGCCAGATATGGAGGATTAGAGAGAAGCGCTGAGAAAAATATGGCTAAAGTCTTACTTGAATTGAAAGGAAATTTGAATCGAACAGCAAGATTTAAAACAGTAGTAGCTTTTAGCATAAAAGGAGAAATGCAATGCTTTACGGGAATTACTAAAGGAACAATTTTAGAAAGTCCAAAAGGATCGGGGGGATTTGGATATGATCCAATTTTTCAACCAGAAGGATATTCTGATAGCTTTGGAATACTTGATGAAGCGATAAAAAATAATATAAGTTCAAGAGCACGGGCAGTGGAACAATTTGTTAACTATCTCAATGCTCTACCGGTTAAATAATTATAATCCTACAATTGAATAAATGACGAGACGTTAACTCATTATCCATTAACCTAATACCTTGTTCGGGTATACAAAAACAGTTACATGGTTGTAAACATGCAATTGCAGGCAACATTCGATATGGACCTACTTCAGGCCTGTATTGAAGGTAAGGCCCACGCTCAAGAAGCTTTATACACTCACTTTTCCCAAAAGATGTTTGGGATTTGCTTGAGATATGCAAGCGACTATCATAGCGCGGAAGATATATTACAGGAAGGCTTTGTCAAAGTATTTAAAAATCTAGATCGCTTTCGTGGAGATGGCTCGTTCGAAGGATGGCTCAAACGAATATTTGTAAACACTTCGATTGAGTTTTATCGTAAAGCAGTAACTAAAAGAAATATTGTTGAATTGGATTCTGTGTTTGATCAAGGCCATGAAAGTTTGGCCCTAGACAATTTAGCCGCAAAAGATCTTTTAAATATAATTCAAAAACTGCCAAACGGATATCGAACAGTTTTTAACTTATATGGAATTGAGGGTTATACGCATAAAGAAATAGCAAGCATGTTGGGTATTTCGGAAGGCACCTCAAAATCACAATTAGCCCGCGCCAGAGAATCAATTAAAAAAATGATTCAAAACCTGAATGATTAAAAAATGAAGAAAGAATTGAATAAAAATCCAAAAGACCTGGATCAAATCTTTAAGGAAGGTTTGAGTAATTTCCAGGTACCTCCACCAAGCCGGAAACAACCGGAGGATATTAATCCGCTTGATGAAGCAGTTAAAAATGTGCTTAATGAATTTGAGTCAACTCCTTCTGCAAACGTTTGGGAGAATGTAAAAAGACGCATTCCATTTAGCCTAAAAGTAAAACGTCAATTGAATTGGTGGACTAAAGTCGCTGCTGCACTAATTATTGGCTTAGCTGCCACTGTTGCTCTAAAAGAATATCAAGCTTATAAAGCCGCTGAAATGGTTATACAACCAGAAAAGAATGAGGCCGTCCCAGCAATACCTATTGACTCTGATTTCGTATACGAATTGAGAAATGATGGTAAAAACAACATTACCAAAAGCAACAATGAGGAATCTGCAAGAGAGATCTTAAGCGATGAAGTAGTCACTTTACCAGAAAGAGTTGTAGAGCCAGTATCTCCACTCGAAAACAAAGTTGAATCTGTTGTGAGTACTTTAGACAACCCGTTAAACGAGGAACAAAAATCTTCTGGAAAACTTGGAGAGGTTCCTTTGCGAACCGTTAATACTTCTGACATTGGTACCTTAACAATTAAAGAAAAAGAAGACCAAAACAAAGAGCAAGAAAATCGAAATAAATAACGATTCTATCAAGAAAAATCTGAAGAATGAATATTATTTGAATGTCGCTGCTATTATTTAGCTGCGACATTCTATTTTTAGGGCATGAAAGTACTTGAAGTACAATCGCTCAATAAATATTATGGCTCACTTCATGCCATTCAAGACCTTAACCTTCATTTAGAATCTGGGCAAGTGCTAGGTCTACTAGGCCCTAATGGTTCAGGTAAAACCACCACTCTAGGAATGCTTTTGGGCATAACTTTACCCAATTCTGGGTTTTATCAGTGGTTTGATGAACCCGAACATCATTTGGCAAGATTGAGGATTGGAGCCTTGTTGGAAACTCCTAATTTTTACCCTTATCTAAATGCCGATGAAAATCTAGCAATAATTGCCCAAATAAAAGGAGTACAAGAAAATTTCTCCCCTCTTTTAGACTTAGTTGGTCTTGGAAACCGTAGAAGTTCTAAGTTTAGCACCTTTTCCTTAGGAATGAAACAGAGATTAGCCATCGCCTCTGCAATGGTGGGCGATCCTGAGGTGTTAATCTTTGATGAGCCGACAAATGGTTTAGACCCCCAGGGAATTGCCGAAGTTCGGAACAGCATTATCCAAATTGCAAAAAGCGGTAAAACTATATTAATGGCCAGCCACATGTTGGATGAAGTTGAAAAAGTTTGTAGCCATGTGGCGATCCTTAAACAGGGTCAACTTTTAGCACAAGGTCCTGTAGGCGCTTTATTGGGAAATCAGGTATTGGTAGAAATTAGTGCTTCAGGAGTTGAAATGGAGTCCTTCATTCAATCTTTGCCAGAAGTGTCTAATGTAGAATTTGAAAATGGAATCTATTATTTTCAAATGCCAGAGAATTGGACCGGCGCAGAAATCAATCGACTGGCAATGGATAAGGGCTTTACGCTCTCCCACTTGCAATTGAAAAAACGAAGTTTGGAATCCGAATTTTTAGCCATCACAAAAGACAATTAATGTTGAATCTATTGAAATTAGAATGGTTGAAATTCAAGAACTACAGAAGTTTCAGAGTACTTCTTTTGCTGTACTTTACGTTGCTTCCGTTGATAATCCTACTTCCGTTAAGTCTCAACATATCCAGTACTTTCAGTGAATTAAGCAATGTAACTAGCTTCTATCAAATTCCAAACATTTTTGCGGCAGCAGGCTATCTTGGTAGTTGGATTGTTTTTCTGTTGATGGGAGTTTTAGGTATTCAGTTGATTACCATGGAGTACGAGTTCAAAACGCTCAGACAAAATATTATTTCTGGATTAAGTCGTTCTCAATTCTTCTTTGGCAAACTTTCTTTCATTGCCGCAATTGCTTTAGTGCTCACGCTCTACTATCTCTTCGTTGCATTGGCGATAGGATTTTATCATACGGAGGCTATTTATTTGTCCAGGTTGACGAAGGCAATCCCTTTCTTATTCAATTACTTCCTTCAGTCTATAGCATATCTAATAACGGGATTCTTGGTGGGCCTATTTATTAAAAGGCCAGGGTTAAGTGTACTACTCTACTTCGCTTACGCTATGTTCATTGAAAACATATTTCGATATATCATTCATAAAAAGATACTGGCAAATGAAAGTATGAACTACTATCCTTTCAATGCTTTTGAGGATTTGGTTCCTATTCCTGTACCTAAGATATTGGAGAAAACAGTCGAGACGGAAGGCTACGATTTTATCATGCAAAACAGCACTGCAGTAATTGTAAGCCTACTTTATTTAGCCTTGTTTTTATTTATGATTTATAGAAAAATTAAGACTTCTGACCTTTAGTCTTTGACAATTTTTATTTCCACTCTATTGTTTTTAGAATGTGCTTCCGGAAAATCTGGCGTCAACATTGGTTCGGTTGCGCCTTTAGCATTAGTTTTAATACGTCGATAATTTATCCCATTTCCTTTAAAGAATCTTCTTGCCTTTCTTGCCAGTTCTAAAGAACGATCTGCGTTTTTTACAATTGAACCCAATTCTTGAGTATGACCCGTAATTTGTAGAACCGCTTTAGGATGCTCGGTCAAATAAGCCGAAATTTTATCAATATAGTGCTGCATAGAAGGATTTAGATCCATGCTAAACACAGCATCACCATACAAAGTCAAAGGTTCAACAAATTCATTTGCTTTAGGAGCTTTTTCGTTAGTTTGCTCGAATTCAGGAGTGCTAGTTTCAGTAGTCACAGTAGAATCAGTCAAAGTAGTTGTGGAGGTAATTAATTCAAGTCCAACCCCGTCATATAAGACATTGTTGATCATTGTGTTTTCATCTAATATTTTCTCTGAGACTATTATTTGTTGTGCAGGAGCTCCGTATGCTAAAAGACTTTGTTTAATTGCTTCAGCCCGGGCCGTTCCTAAGGATTCAAAAGTGGATAGGTTAAGTTCTTCGGATAGAAATTGACCGGATAGCTTTAGTTGTTTTTGAGGATCTTGATTTAGGTAATCTGCAATAGCTTTAAAAAATGGAGTAATTTCTTTGTCCGTTTTAAGTTCAGCCGAAGATAAACCAAAAGAAAAATGTCCTTTGGATTGAAAAGTTTTAGCTCCATCAGATAGTTCCAGCGGCATCAAGTTATTAACCGCAGAACAGGCTAGGTTTCCCACATAAGTACTGCCTGCAGCAATCCAAATGATGGAAAAAATGGTTAAAAAAACAACTTGCTTATTCATGATTAAAATTGGTAAAGATAGTGTACTAGTGCTAAGTTCTTAGCTCAAATAACAAATTATGTATTTATACCATATAAAACAGGCTTAAGTTTCAAAATAATTGATGTTTTACTCGCTTAAAAGGCTTTAAAACTTTCTGAATTTGATACCTTTGTTTAGCTTTAAGCTGTATTGGCCCTAAGAAATTATTAAACCAAAGATTTTTCTATCTCGCAACACTATGATTGAAGTAAACTTGCTCTTAGGGGTATTTTCAGAATGTGCCTTTCCTGCTTTTCTTTTAGCGTTAGGATCCTGGGTTTTAGGACTGATGCTAATGTATTTTTGGAAACGTCATAAATCTGAAGGTGATGAAATTAACCCCGCTAGCAAAATAACAGAACTTGAAGGATTACTTACAAAATCTGAAACAGCCAATCAAACCCTCTCAAATCAGATTCTTGCCCCTCGTGAAGATTACAAAACTGAACTGGCAACCTTACAGACTACATTAGCAGAAAACGAAGCACTTCTAGCTGAGGTTAAGTTAAATGCTGCATCTGATATTGAAAAACAGCATTTTGTCAAAGAAATTCCGGTAGTACAAGAACATCGTGTTGTCAAAGAAGTTGAAGTCATAAAAGAGGTTCCAGTAGAAACTATTACGGAAACTGAAAAAATAAAAGCTGTAGAGCTTTTACAAGAAAAAATAGTTATTCAAAAAGAGGAGGTAACCAAAGAGGTAGAAGTAATAAAAGAAGTTCCGGTCATCGAAAGGATTGAAGTGATCAAGGAAGTAGAAGTGATCAAGGAAGTTCCCGTTGAAGTAGTCAAAATGGTGGAGGTCATCAAAGAAGTGGAGGTCATTAAAGAAGTTCCGGTCTTTGAAGAAATCGAGGTGATTAAAGAAATTGAGGTGATTAAAGAGATACCTGTAGAAGTAATCAAGGAAGTAGAGGTTGTGAAGACGGTTGAGAAAATCGTAGAAAA
>CALGJW010000418.1 GCA_937930025.1 uncultured Saprospiraceae bacterium
TGTTCTTCTAAGGTTACACATCTATATCATGTACGGTATGTAAGATGCTGTTGCGGGAGACCGAAGGGAGACTAGCGTTGTGATCGAATGTTATAAATTGTAGGCTTCGTAATTAGCATTAGTATCCCTAGAATATAAATACTTTAGTAGTCTATGGTATTGTAGAACTTTTAGGAATGATTCTCTATCATAAGTAGATCTTCCTAGAATACTTTTTTGGTAATAATAAATACAATCCGTCACTTTACAGGCAATTCACTCATCATGATAACCAGTATCTTGCATAATGTAAACATACACGCTAACAAGATAAATAAAAAAGTTGGATTTCCAATTGTGGATTGTTATTAGTTTAAATAATAACTTGGATCCTACTACTTAGGCATAAAATCATTTGGGTTGGAAGGTTTAAATTCATCTGTATTATTCCGCTTACTTTTCATTTGCTGATAGGTCTTCGCTCTTTTCATTTCCTTTTCGCTGTTGTAAGTTTTTGGAGTCTCAGCATTGCGCTTCGCTGAAAATGCTTTTTTAAACTTTGAACTGCCTTCCTTTTCGATTTCAGTATTATTAGTATTCACTCCATTTTTTTGCTGCTTCAATAACTTTTTTTCCTTCCTTCTATTTAGGAAACCTAATATTAACAAGCCAAATAGAATAGGGTAATAAATGAAATCTTGCATAAATTCTCCCAAATAGGTAGACAGTATAACGCTGATTCCTAGCACTATGAAAAATATACCCCATAATTCCATTTCGACCCAAAACAAGGAATGTGCGGGGAAGGGACTATTGTTATCTTGAACGGACCGACTGAGGAGCGTACTGTTTTTAGCATTTAATTTCTTTCCTAAAAAAAACACTATTAACCCTCCAATTATTCCGGCTATTGATGCTGTAGTGTTATCATTTTCTAAAATGGCTGTAAAGAGAAACAATAGTCCCATCGGAATTACTAAACCCAAAATCCCCATTCCTCTCCAGTACAATCTCATATCGTAATTATTTAAAGTCTATAGCTTTTTTATGCTGTATTTTGGAAGCCAAAGTTAACCCGTTTGAAAGACATAGTACGGAGGGCTTCAAAGTTTATTTACTAATCCAGTCAATATTTCTGCCATAGGAATCTTGGCATAGTCAATTCATTCTTTTCCCCTCCACTCCCAAAGGTTTAACTACCTTCGCCACCGATTCCGATTTCCATACCGACTTAGTTCAACTTCCTTTGAAGCGCTAGGCTTTTCACAAACAGCTGGATGCAGCAGGGATTCATTTAACCCTCAAATTTATAGGAAGTATGCTTGACATGATTAGAAACTGGATGGAACTACAAGGCTTTGAACTATCTATTGCTGACATTTTAGCACGTTCGCTGCTCTTTGCCGCGATTGTGATCCTAAGTCTCATTGTTTATTGGGTGGTTAAACATTTTATCTTAAAAGGCATTACTGCTATCATAAGTCGAACTTCTTCAGAATGGGATGATGCCTTTATGAGGAAAAAAGTGTTCAGTCGCTTAGCTCATATTGCGCCAGCGGTGTTTGTATACCTGACAATTGAAATCCCCTTTGTTGGCTATGAGAAACTAACGGCTTTCTTTTGCGGATTGGCTTTGATCTACATCATAGCGATGGGCATATTGGCTTTGGATGCTTGTTTGAATGCAGCCATGTCTATTTATGAATCCTATGAGATATCCAATAGAATTCCTATCAAAGGTTTTGTACAGGTATTTAAAATGATCATCTACTTTACGGGTGGCGTATTTATCATTTCCATTTTAATGGATAAAACACCCATCTATTTGTTCAGTAGTTTAGGTGCGCTGACGGCTGTCTTGATGTTTATTTTTAAGGATGCCATTCTTGGTTTTGTAGCAGGCATACAATTGTCAGCCAATCAAATGGTGGCTAATGGGGACTGGATAGAAATGCCGAAGTATGGAGCCGATGGTAATATTATCGAAATAGCATTGACCACAGTTAAGGTGCAAAATTGGGATAAAACCATCACGACTATTCCCACCTATGCATTGATCACCGACTCTTTTAAAAACTGGAGAGGGATGTCTGAATCAGGAGGACGTCGGATTAAGAGATCCATCAGCTTAGATATGAATACGATTCAATTTTGTAACCCAGAAATGCTCAAGCGGTTTATAAAAATTCAGTATATCTCCAATTATGTTGAAAAGAAGGATAAAGAATTGCAGGAGAAAAATAAGTTGGAAAAAGTAGATGATTCCAGTTTAGCGAATGGAAGAAGGATGACCAACATTGGAATTTTCCAAGCCTATGTCAAAGCCTATTTAAGGAACAACCCGTTGATCAATCAGGACATGACTTTTTTGGTAAGACAATTGGCACCAACGGAACATGGTTTGCCCATCGAAATTTATGTGTTTAGCAAAGATCAAGAATGGGAGGATTATGAACGTATTCAAGCGAATATTTTCGATCATATTTTAGCGGTGGTGCCGGAATTTGATTTACAGGTGTTTCAGGATCCTAGTGGGAGGGATTTTAATAAGTTGGCAGGGTAGGGAACGCCAATCTTCTAAGATTCCATCAACGATCGAACGTCTATAAGTAGCCACGAATTACACAAATTAACACGAAGTCGAATAACGTATCGATCAAACGTATTTATTTTCACAAAGCTTGCCTGCCAATTGGTAGGCTTGCTTCGCAATCGACTAATTAACCCGAATAATATTTGTGTTGAATATAGTTCAATCATCCAACAGCGATAGGAGCCTGCGACATTAGATATAGCGCAGAATTAACAACTAAAGTAATGGAAATCGATTAGGTCAGTATTTGTGAGTTTTGAAAAGACATAGCTCAGATCTTTCCTTTGCATACTAGTATCTGTTTTTAATTAAATAGAATCAATCCGAAAAGCCTGTAGGGCTTATACTCCAG
>CALGJW010000419.1 GCA_937930025.1 uncultured Saprospiraceae bacterium
TAAAAACGACCCCTCCAGCTTCTGCGACACCTTTTGCGAAGGAAGATCCTAAGGTTCCATTTCCCCCTGTTATGACTGTTACTTTTCCATTCATGTTATTGCTTTGTATCTACTTTCAAAAATAGTTGAAAGTGTAATCTGATTGGTCAATACTACGAATAAAATGTTAGAGTAGGAAAGGGATGAGGAAAGGATGCTTGGAATATTTAAGAAAATGAGATGGTGCGTAAAGGAGGAATCTTAGCGTGTCATTATGCTTGTTAATCACTCATATTTCTTTTTTACTACCTCCTTTAATACTCAACAATGCCAATATCCATCCACCGATAAAAAACAATCCACCAATTGGCGTAATAGGGCCAGCTACGATCTTTAAACTTCCTAATCCAAAATGATCAGCTAGTGATAAAAAGTAAAGAGATCCCGAGAAAAAAATGATTCCGATTAAAAAGAACCTAGCGGCCCACTTTGTCCTATTAACATATCTAATTCCAGATGGGACGAATTGTAAAATAATGATGCCGAATGCGTGATAAAAATGATATCGAACTCCAGTTTCGAAGGTTTTTATTTGAGCTCCTTCCACCATACTTTTTAAGGCATGAGCACCGAAGGCTCCTAGCATAACTGCGAGAGCCAATAATATAAATCCCATTCTAAGATATAATCTCTTATTCATATTACAAAGACCAATCTATTGGTTGCTGACCATTATTTATTAAAACTTCATTGGTTTTAGAGAAATGCCCACATCCCTGGAATCTATTTCCTGCCAATGGGCTAGGATGGTATGCTTCCAAAATAACGTGTTTATTTTCATCAATTAGGTCTTTTTTACTTTTAGCAAAATTACCCCAAAGCATAAATATTATTCTTTTTTTCTCATCTGAAAGTTTTGATATTACTGCATCAGTAAATAACTGCCAGCCTATTTTCTGATGAGAACCGGCCTTTTTATGTTCTACTGTCAGCATTGCATTTAATAGAAAAACCCCTTGTTTTGCCCATTTTGTTAAATCTCCATGTTCAGGGATACGGAAGTCAATATCTCTGTTTAACTCTTTGTAGATATTACGCAAAGAAGGAGGAATTTTCACCCCGTTTGGGACGGAAAAGGAAAGACCCATTGCTGCTCCAGGATTATGATAAGGATCTTGGCCAATGATAACTACTTTGACTTTATCCAATGGGACTAAGTTAAAAGCATTAAAAATCAATCGTCCTGGTGGATAAACTTGGATTCCTTTTGCTTTATCCTGTAATAGTCTATTGCGAATTGCCTGAAAATGAGGCTGTTGAAATTCTTCTTTAAGAAGTTCGTACCAACTATCCTCAATTTGAACTGCTTTGTTTTCGACCACCGATAATAATTTGAAGAAAGATAGGAATATTTATACGGTAAGAGCTTTATCTTTTGTTGAAAATAGGTAAATTTGCGGCCCGTTGAGAGATTTTCAAATCTCGAAAGCGGCGAATGGTCCTGTAGCTCAGCTGGATAGAGCAGCTCACTTCTAATGAGCAGGTCCTAGGTTCGAGTCCTAGCGGGATCACAAAGATAGAGAAAGTCTTTTCACGAAAGTGAGAAGACTTTTTTCGTTTAAGCAACAATGAAGCTTGCAAAAGCGAAATCAAATGCCTTTAAAACCCAAATAATTTATCAAAATGAGTGAGAAATTGGGAAAAAACGCTATAAATATCTTTTCTGACCTACTCCACCTCCGGTTTCCGATTCCGATACCAGAAATAGCCGATACATCCTATAATGATATAGGGAGACATAAACATATACAGAATCCCAGCATTAAGTCCTTTCCCGGCAGTTCCACCGTCTTTTAGATTCTGTTCCGCAGACATCTTACACATAGGACATTGGGCTTCTAATGTAGTCGGAAGCGCCAGCTGAAGACTAAGACTTAAGGCAATGAAAAACACCAAAGATTTGATTCTACTTTTCATACTACAAAGATAGGTTCTATTAGACATAATTGTCTAGCTAAAGCATGGTCTTAACATCAGGTAAACTATCGGTCCAGTGACTGCCACATAGAGCCAAAGTGGTCCAATCCACCTCGCCATTTTCTTGTGAATTGCGAATCGACCTGTATAAGCACGAGTATAGGTGATTAAAATAAATGGTAAAATTGCCCCGGCTAAAACTACATGCGTTATCAAAAGAAAGAAATAGAAATAACGAATGGTTCCTACTCCACAGTATTTAGTTTCCTCTGTGGTGAAATGATACATCACATAGGAGGTGAGAAACAAGGCGGATAAAACTAGGGCCAGGTTGATTAGCTTTCTATGAAGGTTAAACTTCTTTTCTCTCGCATATTTAATGGCAAAAAATAAAACGATGGCGGTTAGTGCGTTGATTCCTGCGTGTAGCGGAGCCAGAAAACTAAAGTCAATCTCTGTATGAATTTTATACTCTGGTCTTCTCATCAAGCCAACCAACAATAATACCAGAATAGAAACGACGATGGCCGCAATGTTCATCGGTTTCTTTAAAGATGGTTTAGGCGTAAAATCAAGTCCTTCCATAATTATTTTTCTTCAAGAATGATTTCAGGATCAGGTTCAATGGTTCGAGGCATGGTGAGTGCTATGTGTTCCACAATTCTCTTAATTCGTTCTGGATTATCGTAGGGATAATAATTTTTAACCATTCCTGACTTATCTATGATGACAAAAAATGGAAAATCAGGTAAGTCTTCAGGAGTAATTGGATTAAAACTCAGGCTATCTCCTGGGGTGTAATTTTCGAACAGAGGATATTGAATTTCTTTACCGAGGAATAACGGTTGTTCGCCATTTGTGGGTATGAAATAAACTTGGTTAGAGTCTAGGGCAACTAGTTCGTTGGGAATGCTTTTATGCGCATCGGAATTAATTCCAATATTTAGAAACACAACTCCCAGCGCATCATCAAATTGTTCATGAAGATCAGTTACAGTCTTCATTCGATCTTGACTTTCCTTTGTTTGAGAAAAATAATTTAGGAGCACTAGTTTTCCTCTGATATCATCTGAGCTGAAAGTCCGTCCAAACAAATCCTTAGTGACAAATTTGGGCATGTTGCCATACTGCTTTAATTCACCGATGGCTTCTTTCTGATAGTTAAATCCTTTTTTCAAATACAGCCAAGAGCCAAGTGGCAAAGCCACTAAAAGCAGCATCAGCAATATCCCTTGTATTGGACTCTTTTTTTCCATTGATATCTAGACTCTTAATTCCTATGCAAGTTGACATAAAAAAAGCGAGATTAAAAATCTCGCTTTTCCTATTAGTGTAATTTTTTAGTTTCTTTCTCTTTGAGCTCCATTCCTGCAGGAGCGGCCATTTCCACTTTGTTTTTTTCCAATATCTGATTTCTTCTTTCTTTGTAACTGCCCCCTTCTTGGAAAAATGCAATTATCGCCCAAACCAATAAAATGGTAGGCATCAGTACTGTCATTCTTAATGCTTTCACCTCATGTCCCATGTGCATGAATTCATAGATGATGAAATACGCTTTATATAAGGAGAACCCAATTAATCCTAAGGCCACTAAACCAAGAATAGGACTAAAAGTGAAATCTGTAAAAGGTAATGTCATTTGAAAAGTATTGGCTGGATCCCAACCTAAATGTCCTTTTCCAAAAAGTGAAATTGCAACTTCAATTAGCGTTAAGACCCCTAGTAGGACTAGACCTCTATATACCCCTTTGATTGCTGCTTCTTTATCGTGATGTGCCATACTGCTATCGCTTTCTTAATTTTAAATTTTGTGATCAAAGTAAATAGAATACTAGGAATACAAATACCCAGACTAAATCTACAAAGTGCCAATAAAGGCCTATTTTTTCAACCATCTCATATCCATTCTTTCGTCTTTCATACAGCCCAGAGCCTGCATTCACCATGATAATGATTAAGAATACAACTCCAGACAAAACGTGAAATCCGTGGAATCCAGTTATAAAGAAGAAAAGCGCTCCGAAGGACTTGGGACCAAATGCCTGTTCCTTCTTTTCTCCGCCTGTTGTGGTATATTTAAGTGGAGCATAGTGTCCATCATGGTAGTGAATCAAATAAGAATCACCTACATTGAAAACATCTCCTTTTTTTATATCTACTCCATCTCCTTCGTCATAAGTTCCAGACTCAATATGCGTTCCAAAGGGGTTGGTTGTTACGGACATTTTCTCTTTTACGATAAGATTTGTCCACTCCCAAGCTTGACATCCTAGGAATCCAGCTCCTCCAATGATAGTTAATAGCATCCAAAAGACAACTCCTCTTTTATTTTCTGCATGACCTTCTTGCACTCCTCTAACCATCGTAACAGAACTGATGATCAAAAGGAAAGACATGATGGTTACGAAAATCAGAGGTGCTCCATGAATTCCGAATGGCGCAGTTTGAAAAACAAAATCCGGCACCGGCCAACTAGGCATAGAGAATCGAATCGCACCGTATGCAATCAAGAACCCTGCAAAGGTAAAAGCATCCGATAGCAAGAAGTACCACATCATCAGCTTACCGTAACTG
>CALGJW010000420.1 GCA_937930025.1 uncultured Saprospiraceae bacterium
GCAAATAATGCTTGGGTCATCACTGATCCAAATGGAACTATCCTTGATTTACCTGCAAACCCTCCTTTTGATTTAGAAGGAGCCGGAGCTGGTCAATGTTTGATTTGGAATATTAGCTACGGCGGGACACTTACAGGTTTAACCGTTGGAGCAAATACTAGTAACATAGTTGGTTGTTTTGCTTTGTCAACTCCAATTACAGTTAATCGAGATGGCGTTAATGGTGGAGCATTACAAACGGACACAGGTCTTACTGACTTAGTGATTTGCGCAGGTGATGGAGTAAGTGATGCATTTAATGTTTCTCAAACGGATACGGTTGGAGAAAATATGGCCTGGGTTATCACAGACCAAAGTGGAAATATTTTAGACTTACCAGCTGCACCACCTTTCGACTTGGAAGGCGCCGGACAGGGAATCTGTTTAATTTGGAATTTAGCCTATTCAAATGGATTGACAGGACTAGCAGTTGGAAACAATACCTCAATGTTAAGCGGTTGTTTCGATTTATCCAATCCAATTACAGTTACACGATCTGCATCGTCAGCTAGTGCGATTGAAATTATGGGAGGAGCAGGAACTGAAATCAGTATCTGTGCAGGGGACGGAATAAGCGATGCCTTTAATGTCATGTCTACCGGTGGAACAGGAGATAACCAAGGATGGATAATAACTGATCCAAACCTTATGATCTTAGATTTGCCAGCAGGACCTCCATTTGATTTGGAGGGCGCCGGCGCCGGTCAATGTTTAATCTGGAGAATTGATTATGCTGATGGACTAGTTGGATTAACTGTTGGAGAAAATGCAGGAAACCTAATTGGTTGTTTTGCGCTATCCAATTCAATTATCGTAAATAGAAATGGAGTAGAGGGTGGATCTCTGACAACTACTGATGGTCAAACTGAAATAAGTATTTGTGTAGGAGATGGAGTCTCTGATGCATTCAATGTAAACCTCACAGGAAGTACAGGGGATAGCATGGCTTGGGTCATTACAGATACATTAGGAAATATTCTAGGATTGCCGGCTGGGCCTCCTTTTGATCTGGAAGGTGCGGGTTTTGGCGTTTGCTTAATTTGGGGTGTCAGTCACAACGGACTTAGTGGTCTAGTCATGGGACAAAATGTTTCTGGTTTTGCTGGATGTTATGATTTATCAAATTCAATTCGAGTTAATAGAACAGAAAACCTTGGAGGAGAAATAGTTATTCCAGGAAGTGGATTCGAAATTGATATCTGTGCCGGTGATGGCAGTTCAGATTCTTTTGATGTTACCTTAATGGGTAATGCTGGAGACAATTCCGGCTGGGTAATCACAAATCAAAATGGTGAAATTTTAGGATTACCTGCAGGACCTCCGTTTGATTTGGAAGGAGCAGGTGCTGGAGTATGCTTTGTATGGCACATAAGTTATGCTGATGGATTAAGCGGACTAGCCGTTGGAGAAAATATTAACCTGTTAAGTGGTTGTCATGCTTTTTCAAATTCTATTAGAGTAAATAGAGAAGGAGTTACGGCTGGGGTACTATCTCTTTTGGATATGACGGACTCATTGACCATTTGTGCGGGTGATGGCGTTTCAGATGCATTTGATGTAATCTTAACTGGAAATTCTGGTGCTAATTCATCTTGGGTAATCACGGACCAAAGCGGTGAAATCTTAGGATTGCCAGGAGGACCTCTATTTGATTTGGAAGGGGCAGGAGAAGGTGTTTGTTTAGTTTGGCATATCGCTCATGGCGATGGATTAACCGGTCTTACGGTTGGCGAAAATACATCGGGATTAAGCGGATGTTTTATACTTTCAAATCCTATCACTGTAACCAGAGTTACGGAAGGAAGTCTATGTGTGTCTGGAACTGATAATTTGGTAGATCATAATTCTTTCGAAATTAACCCTAATCCAACTAATGGCTTGATTAACATCAATGTCAATAGAGCATTTAGAGGACAGGTAGAAATAAGAATTATTGATGTATCTGGAAGGGTTCTTGCAACTAAAGAAAGCAATCAGTCTTTGATCAATCTTTCTATTGATTCTTATCCGGCTGGAGTTTACTTTATAGAAATTTCTAATGAGGAATTTAATGGAACTCAACGAGTTATAAAGCAAGGAAATTAATATCCAAGTTTGGCTGTTAATTTACTTGCAATAAAATATATTTTGCAAGGTGCCCCTGGGATCACCATTGATCTCAGGGGCATTTAATTTACGCATATGAAGAAGGTTTTAATAGTAGAAGATGATCCGCAAATTTCAGAACTTTTGCGGATTACTTTAAAAGAGATTTTCTTTGAAGGCAAGATTATCAACGATGGTTTGGAGGCCTTGAAGGAGTTAGAGAAAAATGAGTATGATCTTATTTTACTGGACCTTATGATTCCATCAATGGACGGCGTTGAACTCTGCCGTGCTATTAGAGCAAAAAATATTTTGACACCTGTCATTATGATTACGGCGAGAACCGAAGAAATTGATAAAGTCTTAGGTTTAGAAACCGGAGCAGATGACTATGTTACAAAACCTTTTTCTGTAAGGGAATTGCAAGCAAGAGTGAAATCTTTGATGCGTAGAATAAATGCGCCTAATGCTTCAACTAGGAAGGAGAAAAAACAACTGTCTTTTGAAGGGTTAAAAATCGATCTTGATAAACGAATGGTTTATAAAGAAAACCAAGAGGTTGTATTAACAAATAAGGAATTTGATCTTTTACAAGTGCTGGCTTCTAAGCCAGGAAAGAGCTTTAATCGACAAAGCCTATTACAATTGGTTTGGGGATACGATTTTGAAGGTTTAGAGCATACTGTAAATTCTCATATCAATAGAATACGTTCAAAGATTGAAGATGATATGGGAAACCCGACTTACATCCAAACTTCATGGGGCTACGGCTACCGATTCAACGAAAATATTTAAGCAATGAAAAATCCATTATTCATAAAACTATCGCTGGGCTTATTAGTTCTGCTGCTTTTGTTGGGTGGCTTGCTTGCTTATATTGGATCCAATACTGCCGCCAATTATTACGATGAAGCTAATCAACATTTACATAAAGATCTTGCACAATTTACGGTTGATCATGTGACCACCTTTAATGATAAGATTGAAGTGGATACTACAGCCATTCAGCAGATCATGAATTCTATGATGATCATCAATCCTAATGTTGAAGTTTATTTGTTAGATATTACTGGAAAATTAATTACTTATGTCGCGCCGTATAAAAAAATTGTCAGAGATAGACTAGATCTCGATCCTGTAGAAAGGTTTATTAGGTCTGAAGGGAAGGAATACATTCTTGGAGACGATCCAAGATCTGAAACTGGGAAAAAAGTATTTTCTGCTGCTCCAGTTTTTCACAATGACGTAACAGTAGCCTACTACTACATTATTCTGGCAAGCGAAGAAAGAGCGAATGCGCTAAGCTTGGTAGGTGAAAACATGGCCCTAGGATTTGGCTTGAAGCTAGTCGGTCTCTGCCTATTCTTAAGTTTTTTATTCGGTGGATTATTTATCTGGTACACCACCAGGAAGTTGAATCCAATCTATGATGCAATGAGTAAATTCTCTCGTGGAAACTTCGAAACTAGAATTCAAAGTGAAAGTGGTGACTTCGGAACTCTAGCCACGACATACAATCATATGGCAAATGAAATTGAAGCGAGTATTGATAAAATAAAATCCATTGATGACTTTAGACGAGAGCTTATTGCAAACGTAAGTCATGATATCAGAACTCCTCTTACCGTGATCAATGGTTACGCAGAAACCTTACTCTTGAAATCTGAAAACCTTTCCAAAGAACAAAGAGAAGAATACTTCGGTTATATTGATGAAAGCACTAAGAGGGCTACCGGATTACTAAACCAAATGATTGATCTTTCTAAATTAGAAAATAGCCAGCTAGAAGTAATCAAGGAACCTTTTCCAATAGATGAACTCGTTGGGGATTTAGTAGGGCGGTACAAAGTGATTTTGGAAAAGAAAAATATGGAAATTGATTATGAAAGACCTGAAAAGTCAATCATTGCTTTTGGGGATATTTCATTAATAGAACGAGTTATTCAAAATTTACTCGACAATGCCATCAAATATTCTCCAAAAGAATCTTCGATTCTTATCAAGTTAGATAATCATCCTTCCGGTCAAATTATCTTCACTATTTCCGACGAAGGTAGGGGAATCGAAGAAACACAGATCGCTAAAATATTTGATCGATATCAACATGTAGATCCAGATCGAGCAGAGAATAAGAGTATGGGTCTAGGGCTGGCTATAGCACGAAAGGCGCTAGAATTGCATAATTCTTCCTTGGAAGTCAGTAGCCAACTTAATGTGGGTACTACCTTTAGATTTGGATTGCTTGGCGGATAGGAATCCCGTTTTTTATGTTAAAAGTCAAGCTGGTAACTCAATACAGGAGTCAATCCACTCTGCACTCGATCAATCCAAATTCCAGTGTCCTGATCATAGATTCGGTCTAAGGCATCCTGGTTTTTTCTACTAATGATATTTTGAACATCTAGGCTTAATGTCCATGCTGTCTTCTCTCGATTTTTGCGGTAAGCCATTCTGATGTCAGGTCTGAAATAAGGTTTGACTCGATCTTCAAAAGGACGAGTTTCGTCATAAGGTGGATTTGCTGCATCGCCGAATTGGCCATCAAGCAAAGGAGTAATTCGCGCACCGGCATTGTAAAGAATTTTGAAACTTGCTTGCAAAGTATTACTCTTTTCAAAATCCCATTCTTTCCCACCCATGAAGCTCGCTGAAAAATTAGAATTGTATCGACCAGAATAGCTTATCTTATCTCTGTTTGTAAATTGTGAATTAAAGATGCTGCCAGAAAGAATCATAAAACTTCCTTCTCGAAATAATCTTTCTAAGCTTAAATCTAAACCGTAATTGGTGCCTGTTCCGTCGCTGGTTAAATCAAGCATCGTATAACCGTCAATAATGTTTAGTAAAGAATAATTTCTGTCGCTGTCAAGCACGCCTACAGGAACATCAAATAAATATTGAAAATAAATTTCCGAATGCAACTTTAAGTTCTTAGTAAAGAATTGATCGAGTGCTACAACAAAATGGTGAGCCTTTATAAAATCCAAGTCGAGATTTAAATAATTATCTGTTTGACTTCTATCTTTTAAAAAGTAATTTCCAATTGGAAGCATTCTGCTATGTAATCCGTAAGCAGCACTTAACTGTGTTCTTTCACTGAATTGATATCTCATGCTTACTCTTGGGTCAATTGACTTGGAATTATTGAGAGATAAAAACATTCCATGGGCACCAAAATTAATATTCAATTTTTCAGTTGGTCGCCACCTGAACTGAATGTACGGCTGAGTTAAAAAGGTGAAGTCGTTTTCCAAAATATAAGTATCTCTAAATCTAATTGCATCGTCTCGATCTAAATTATACCCTATTCTATGTGCAAAAATCCCACCTTTGAAATTTAAGGTGGAAGAGAGTTTGCGATTATAAGTACTGGTTAGGGTAGTACGATTAGTTTTATACCTTTCCCTATTTACCGGAAGTGGATCTCTGTTCAAGTTCAAGGTGTCGTTATTAAATAAAATATCTTGACCACTAATTGCTAGTGCGGATTTTAAATAGGATTTATCATCGATTAAGTAGGTATGCGTCAAACCAAGAGCTCCCATGTTCGATTTAAAATCCCTAGTTAACTTTTCAGAATAAGTGCTATTGAGGTCAAGCGTGTCCACCGCTCTTTCGAATTCATCACTTAGCCCACCAACACCCCAAATGGATAAAGTATGCTTAGGATTCCCTGTGAAGTTTAACTTGAAAGATAAATCCTGGAAGACATTGTCCGCGCGAGGGTTAACTAAATAGATTCCAAGTTGATTAAGTAAACCTAAGGTAGAGTAGCGATAATTTATCAGATAAGAACTTTTACCTTCTTTAATTGGTCCTTCTGTAGCTAAATCTAAACCTAACATTCCAGCTCTAAAAGAGTGCGAGCGTTCTTTTTTATTTCCATTTCTTAATCGTACATCAAATACACCAGAGAAGGCATTGCCATATTCAGCAGGAAATGCACCTGAGGAAAAATCAGAATTCCCTAGCATACTAACGCTAAAGACTGTAATTCCACCACCGGACGAACCTCTTCTTGCAAAGTGATTTGGATTGGGAATATCAATTCCTTCTAATCGCCAAAGCAAACCTATCCCAGAATTTCCGCGAACTACGATATCTGATCTTGAATCCCGACTGGGTTGAACCCCTGGAAATCCCATGGCCATCCTACCTGGGTCATTTGCTGAAGCGGCATATCGCTGCGTTTCTTCCACAGAAAAAGATCGGGTACTCACAACTGCTAATTCGTTTAACGCTTCATTGCTATGCTTGAAGGCGGTAACAGTAATATCTCCTTCTAAGGTCACTCCAGACTCCAATAATTCTACATTGAGTTGAGCGGATTTTGCTGAATTCAAAATAAGTGGCTCACTTAAATATGATTCATAGCCTAAATAACTCACCTCAATTTGTAATCGACCTAAAGGCACATTTTCCAAAAGGAAGGTTCCATCAAAATCCGAAGTTGTTCCAATCATTGGATCAGAATTCAACACAAAAACTGTAGCACCAATCAATGGTTGTTTATTGTCCTTATCAATAATAGTTCCTGTAATCGATTGCGTTTGCCCGCAAAGCTGATTCACGAAAGAAAAGGTTAGAAGTAGGGATAAAAGAATTAGATTTCTCAAATGGATTGCTATTGGTTATGTCAAACATAGCCATACCTTTGGAATAATTAGTCTCGAAAAGTGAGAATAGGAAAATATTTTTCTCGAATAATGAGATAAACGAACTAATCCGCTAGACTGATTATATTTCTATCAGGCCTGAAATGTTCATGGTATTTGGATAAAAACAAGGGAACCACTTCTCTAGCTTCTGGCACAAAGGCGTTGTATATAACGCAAATGCCCAGCTTATTTTTTCTATCAATAGCAATTTCACTACGATAGTTATTTACAAAACCTGTGTGATGATAAAGGGTAGTGTTTTCCATTTCGATCACTCTCCATCCCATTGCATAGTACGCTGGCTTATCCGACCATCTATCGTAATATTTGTTGGAGCGAGTAGGGACCACTGGTTCAAATATTCTGTCTAATCCTTCCGAAGTAATTATTTCTGGGTGATTGCCTAGCAATATGCTGAGCCAAATACTCATATCTTTTGCAGAACTAAATACGCCACCTGCAGAGGGTAATTTTTGATACTTGTTATTTAATTTGCTGCGGACAAATCCTTTTGCTTCGCTTGCATAAAGATGTGGATAAGCTTTATTTTTATCGCGCTGGAATTTTTTATAATCCACGGATGTTCGATGCATTCCAGCCGGTTTGCAGATTTTTTCTTTAAGCAGTTTTGAATAAGATGAATTTGTTTTCTGTTTAAAAATAGGTTCAATAATTCCAAAGGCCGCATTTTGATAGGCGTAGAGACTATCTTCTCTTGCAATCAAATCTAGACTAGCCAACTCAGGGATAATTCTATCTATCGAAATTCCATCTTCTACTAAATTTGTATAAGCATGCCTGGGCAAACCAGTAGAATGCGATAACAAATGTTTAATAGTAATTCTTGAAGTTTGAAGACTATCTTTCAATTTAAAAGCTGGAATAATTTGCTGCACTGATTCATCAAAATCTAACTGATTATTTTCCGCAAGGATCGAAGCCAAGGTTGCCGAAAATCCTTTTGATAAACTTCCAAGTCTAAATAGGGTGTATTCATCATTTTTTTTCTTTGTACCCTTATTCGCATAACCATATCCCTTGGAAAAAATATTGGAGTCAATTGCCACCGCTAACATGGCGCCTGGTGCATTACTTCGGGCAATATTTTCAAGAATGGCAGACTCGAAATCCTTTAGAAAAGAAGCAGTCTGAAGAGGCATTTCAACTGCCGGCTGCTTGGCTTTTAATTCTACTTTTGGTAAGTCACTACGACATGCACTCAGCATTACTAGAATAGTCAGGAATATAATTAGTGATCTACCCAAAGAATTTTTAAACATTTAGATTAATAAACGAACGAAGGCAAAGATAGAATATTCAGCGAAAGCCTTAGTCGTAGTCTCGAAATATTGGATTTTTGTTGATAACTGAATTTTATATCTTTGGTACAGAACGAATTGCAGCAAAAAATATTTTCATGAGTAATAACTTAACGGACGAAGAATTGATCTCAAAAGGAAAAGAAATGGTTAGGAATGGGCTTGGAAATGTTTTCGTAGTCAAGTGGGTAAGAGATCGTGTACCAGATGCCGATAGGCGAGCTGAAATCATGAAGCAAATTACAGGATCCAAAGGGATGGTTACTGAAGATAATGAACAAAGGAAAAAGGATAGAGAACAACGAAAAGTAAAGTATTTGTATGAAGATTTTTTATCCGGAAAGAATCAATTAAAAGTTGCTAGTGGTATCTCCTTTATGACCTTCGCCTTCTTGCTAGTTTCTTCACTTGGCCTGAAAGCCGCAAGTTATCCACATTGTTTCTTTGCGCTCTTATTGGGCATTGGATTTTTAATGGCCTTCCAATATATCAATTGGCAAAAAAAATCCATGATTGTAATGGTGTTCGGAATTTATATTGCTTCCGCTATTTTGATGCTAGTCATTTTTCAATTGCCAGATCGATTCGTGCCCGGCTTTGGAGAATTCGAGCAAGTTACTCAGTCAGTCTATAACCGTCCACCTGCAGTGCAGAAAGTCAAAGTCGTGAATTTTTTGACCGTTTTAAATGATCTGAGCCCGTTCGCATACTTGGGAATATTGCTCGCGCTTATTACGCCATTTGTAAAAATGCTGAAGTATATGAATGGGTTATTGGAAATACCTCGAGGAGTTCGAGAAGAAATGGGAATTAAAGTGGAAAATTAATCGTTTGAGGTTGCTCCCTCTTTTTAGAGGAAAATTCAGCTTTAATAAATCCGCGTAGTGAATTGCCAACGAATATTTCTGTTGCTTCTGTCAAATCCTGTCTTGTGATAATAGCTTCTTTTGCAATTCCATTTTCCAGAGATTCCCTTCTTAACACTCCCTCTAATAAACCACAATGCAGTGGTGGAGTCAATAGCAAATCCCCTTTTCTCTTTCGAATAAAAATATTGGTAAAAACGCCTTCGCAAATTTCCCCTCTTTCGTTTTCCAAAATCACTTCTTCAATTAAATCTTTTCCATATTCAGCACGAGCCTGATCGTAAATCCCTCGCTTGCTTGTTTTATGCTTAAGGACAAAGTTTGCAGAAGACAATCTGGACTTGGCTATTGCTATGCGAAATATTTTTTTACTTTCATGAAGTCTTTCAGCCTGAATTTTTAAATTGCCTTTTGGCGTGAGTTCAATTCGAATTCGCTGGTCAAAATCGGCCTGTGGTATTTTATTCAACCGATCAAGCAGGGATGCCTTATCGAATTTAAAACCTAGCTCAGTAGCAGAATTTTCTAAACGATCCAAATGTAAGTTCAAACGAATAAATCCTTCCTCCTTAGAAAGTCTCAACGTTTCAATTAAAGAGAAATTAGCAGGTTGGATGAATTGACCTTGGGTGGCATATTTGGCCTTCAGCATGGCTTCATCATATTCCGATTCTGCGGTTGAACCCCAAACTACACCGCCTCCAACATTTAATTGTGCTAGGTTATTTGGAAATAATGTGATGGTTCGAATGGCTACATTGAATTGCATCTTTGCTCCGGGACCAATATATCCAATCGCTCCGCAATAAACATCCCGAGGTGTATCTTCCAATTCATCTAATATCTCCATACTGGAAATTTTCGGAGCTCCTGTAATTGAACCGCAAGGGAAAAGTGCACGGAGGATTTCAGCAATGGAAGTACCAGGTTGTAATTTGGCCACAACCTTGCTGATCATCTGATGCAAAGTTGGGTAGGTTTCTACCTCATATACTTTTGGAACTTTGACAGAACCGACAGTTGCAATTCTAGAAATATCGTTCCGCAAAAGATCAACGATCATGATATTTTCCGCCTTTGTTTTTGGATCGGATTGAAGATTGGAAATGCTTTTTGCATCCCGAATTGGATCCTGATATCTAGGCGCAGTTCCTTTCATAGGATGAGCTTCAATATTTCCTTTTTCATCCACTTTGAAAAATAATTCTGGAGAGCGAGATAAAATGGGCGTCTCGTTTAGGTTGACAAGGGCACTGTATTTAACAGCCTGCTTTTTTGCAAGCTGTTGAAAAATATCTAATGGGTCACCCTTGTAGTCTGCATACACCGGGAAAGTAAGGTTGCCTTGGTAACAATTCCCTTCAGCTATATTCTTATGGAGGACTTTGAATTTTTTACGATAAGTTTCAAAATCCCAGCCTGCTCTAAAGTTAGATAGAATAGGTTTTTGTTTTTTGGTATTTACTTTTTTAAAAATTGGCTTTGCCTTGTCTTCGGGCTGCTTGAATATTCCAAAGCACAATAAAGGGACCTTGGATTTTTTTCTTTTTTTGTTAAATCGATTGGTTAGTTTTTCTTCAAATAAATAACCGGCTTCATAGCTTATAAAGCCAGCAGACCATAGATTTTGATTTCTTGCAGATTCCAATCGATCCAATGCTTCAAAGAACTCTAAGAGAGTAGTAGCCGTGATGACTTCAATAGGATTTTCGAACAATAGTTGCTCTCCAGCAATGTCATCTTTTAAAAGGATAAATGGTTTATCTATCATTGAGCATTAAACGTACTGGTGGTATGCCAGCAATTATTATTAGAATTTTGAGATTGCCTAATTGGTTAATGCCGGGAAGTCAAAGGTACAGTGACCAAGGGTATTATTTTAATTAATATACCAACAATTTTTCAATAAAATTATTTTTGGAAGTGTTGATTTTGAGCCAATAAACACCTGGAACAATAGCCTTAAGGTTAATAATATCAATATTGCCATTCAAGATTCCCATAGTAACTACTTGCCCTTGTTGGTTTATTATTTCAAAGTTGGAAGTCGGGCCATTTTCCTTAAATTCTACAGTAATAAAATCATTGGATGGATTTGGGAAAATAGTCAGCTGGTTGCTGCTTAAATCATTTGTCGCGGATACATCCGGAGGAGATAAATATTCCACTAGTCTGATGTTGTCCAAATAAAATCCATCTGGCTGTCTGCTATTACCATTCGTACTTCGAAATCGAAGTTTTAACTGGTCTTTATCCAAGTGATCTTTTAGATCAATTTGTTCTTTTATCCAATGTTGATTGTTGTAATAACCAAGGCCTAGTGTACCACCGGTTGCATAGTTGCCAAAAACTTGTTCCCAACTTGTTCCACTACCATCGGAAACAGATATAGACAATCCACCACTATTTGGAGTGTAAGACCATTTGGCATCAAATTCTAAAAATAGATTTTCAGCATTAGTTATATCTACTGAATCTTTCATTCTCAAATAACTTGAGGTGTTATAATCAAGATTTGATTCAGGAGAATCAGATAAACATTGGGAACCTTTTATGTAATCTATGGAGGTGCTCTCCCATTCTGAACCTGCACCAGTGACGTTCCATTCTACAATGCCGTTTTCACCATTTTCAAAAAAGCGATCAAACTGTTCTCCACCGTATAAATAAAACTCATCTTCGTGGATGGTATAGCCTTCTTGTTTTATTGCAACTTTGACAACCATTTTTTCTGCTAGGCCAATTGATTCATTTAGATAAAAACTAAAAGGGTCTGCAGTGTTGCTAGTAAATTCACCTGGGGCGAGATCCTCAAAGGCCACTGAAGAATTGAACCATTCAACTCCAGGAAAGTCTGTTGATAGTTCTACGACAACATTCTTAGATTCGAATTTCGAACCTGCATTTTTAATGCCTATTGCAAGTTGTGTATTGAATCCTTTCCAAACTGTTTTGGTATTGGTGAATTCAAAATTTTGAAAAGTAGGATAAGCACCACTAAGCCAAGCCATTTTTTTAAACACTGGTGACATCTCTTGCACTCTATCACAAATATCTGCAGGGTCTTCCCAAAACGCATGACCGATTTCTGGGGTAAACGCGATAATATCTTCCGCATCCAAATAGTCTCTTGTAGATCCTGAAGATAAATATCCAATCATTTCCAAACCTGCTCCATAGCCATTGTAAAATTTAGGAATAAACTCAGAAGCTATTGCACGGTATTTTTTATTACTGGAATATTCAACAGCATAATTATTGGGTTGTAAAAATACATCTCCGTAGGTGTGGCAAGAAAAAGCTAATTCAGGTCTAACGCTTTCAACAAAATTTTTAACCGCCTGACTTTCTGGTTCGGAAAAAGCCGAGGTTCCGCGATAAGTGCTGGCACATGGATCATTGCTAGAGCCATTGTTGTCTCCCCAGTTTTCTGAATAATTTCTGTTTAGGTCAACCCCAACGCAGGTTCCTGTATTGATGTTTCTGTTTTTTCTCCAGAATCCTCCACCATTAGGATCGGTGGTTTGATTGTGAACATAGCCATCCGGATTTACTACCGGCACGAAAAATATTTCACGATTTTCCAATAGGAATTTATTGGCAGGTTCATTATCTATATTTTCTAATAATTCCCACATGAAATAGAGCAGTGACTCCAACGACATAGGTTCACGCGCATGTGTTAAGGCATCGAAATAAACTCCACCTTCAGTAGCAGATTCATCTACACTAGGGTTGTCTGAAAATTTCACGGCGTAAATTGTCCGACCTTCAAAGCTGGATCCGATATCCAATACATTCACATATTGAGTAAACAAGACTTGCATTAACATGATATTCTGAACCACCTCATCATAGGTATGGTAACTACCCATGGATCCTGGATTGTAATTTTCCAAACCGCAGCTTGCTTTTTCATCTACTTGATGAGCTAAGTTCATTGCGCGAAAATTTTCTTGAACATCTGGAATTAATATTTCATGCTTCATTTCTAGTGCATTCAATATTGCTATCTCGGATGAAGAAAGTACTACTTCAATTTTATTAGACTCGGTAGAAATAAAGTGGTCAATTTCTAATCCAGAATCATTTAGAAAAGGAATCTGATTAGCATTGGCCTCAATGGAAACTCTACTGTATGTTTCTGAATTTTGAGCAATGCTTGAAACGGATAGAAGAAAAAATAGTACGGGGAGTAAGATTTTCATTTTGGCAATTATTCTAGTTCATTTACTTTCGATATGAGTACCTGTGCTTCATTGCGAATATAGGTAGATCTATTGGTAAGTAATTGCAGTCTAGTTTGCGTTTCATTAATATCATTACTTTTTAGAGCGGCTAAAGCCAAATACCAGTTGGCCGCATCTTTATATTCTCCTTTCAATTCCGAAATTGGCAAAAGAATTTCTCTGGCAGTATCTGAATTGCCAAGAGCTAAGTAACAAACTCCTTGATATAACTGAAGAGGATTTTCCTTGGTTAGGTTTGGTATTTTTTCAAAATTATCCAACGCAAGTTGATATTCTTTTTGCCGATAGGCTAAAAAAGAACGGACCTCATATGTGCTGTCCAAGGTTTTGTTTTCTAAGTCAACCAACATATTTGGAAATGGATGGAAATTTTCCTGAAATAGATCTCCAGCAGTTGTTGAAGTAAACTGACAAGCCCAAAATGAAGAAAT
>CALGJW010000421.1 GCA_937930025.1 uncultured Saprospiraceae bacterium
CTACAATACACCATTCCATTTTCTGGTTGTGGATATGTTGGGAAGAACTTGGTTGTCTGAGAAAAAATCTGAACTCTCAGAAAGGGTTGATCTAAGTTTATTGCCACCAGGGAATTATGCGATGTATGCGATTAATTTAAATGGGGAAAGGGCAATTAGAAAAATATGGATTCCTTAAGCCTATAGTTCAATTTTCGAAAATTGGACATTCATTAAACCAAAATGGGAAAATCTGGTTGACATAAAGGGTTCTGGGTAAATTTTAAAGACTTTCTAAAAAACCAACATACGAATTGTACTGGATTCCCGAAGTTTTTTGCTGTATTTTGAGAAGTAATTAGTTGAGCCTTTTATAACTACACCTTTGTTTTCATGAATCAAGAGGTAAAGAAAATAGTAGAATCGGGAATCTTAGAGGCGTATCTTCTTGGTTTTGCAACCCCTTTACAAATTGAACAAGTAGAAAATTCCCTTAAAAAACACCCTGAACTGCGCAATCATTATGCAGTAATGGAAACTGAATTTGAAAAGTATGCTGCTCTATACACAGATCCAGTCTTGAATAATTCGAATGCCTCCGGTATAAATGCGAAAGCGCAAGGAAAAGTTCCAAATCAAAATATGTTCAAAGGTATTACGGCCGCTGCGGTAATCTTGGCTTTGATTTCTTCTTCTCTATTATTTTTTCAATGGAAACAATCTAAAGACTTAGTTGCTGAAAAGGAAGCAATCTCTGCCAAGTATACTCAACTTAAAACTGATTGTGAAAATCAAAACATGCAATATGCGAATCTAAATCAGGTTCAAGAAATATTGAAACATCCCGCTACTCAAAAAATTCTGTTGGTTGGAAATGAAAGGGCTCCAAAATTAGAAACGGTAGCATTCTGGAACAATGTGGCCAAGAAAGCACATTTAAACATTGCAAATTTCCCAGCCTTGCCAGAAGATCATTGCCTACAACTTTGGGTGGATATACATGGCGAAATGATCAGCTTGGGTGTAATTCCCAAGGAGATTAGGGTGATAGAACTTCCGTATAAACTGGAGGCCGAAAGCTTGAATATTACCATCGAACCATTGGGAGGTTCAGATAGTCCCACAGTCAGCAGGATAGTTTCTAGTCAGCCACTATCTATTTAACGTATGATTTGTTCGGATTTAATTATTCCATTGATTCCTTCTATTACCACCAAGTTCAAACCTTTAGAAAGTTTATTTGCTGGAATATAGTTTGCCTCTCCAGTTAACAACAGTCCGTTATATACCACTTGCCCTCCTGCATTTAAAATCTTAACGGAAATTTCATCTGAAGATTTAGGAATAGTAATATTTAAAAAATCAGCTTCATTCACTGGGTTTGGAAAAATTGTTATTTGATCTACAAAGTTATTCTTAAAAATAAGCGATCGAATCATAGAATATTTGAAAGTACGATCAGGATCGATTAGCTTAATTCTATAATAAACCTTTTTAATTTGTTCCACTCTATCAAAATATTCAAATGGTTTTTCTACTCCTGCAATTCCGTTTTCTATGATTTGATCGATTTCTTCAAAATTTATTCCATCTGTTGATCTTTCAATTACAAAATTGAACAGATCATGATTAGCCACTGCATTCCAAAAAAGTTTTACCTGATCTTCTTCAAATTTTTCTATTCTAAAATCGGTCAATTCAATTGGTAAACTAATTAGTTCCAATTGTGCGTCTAAGGTGACTGCCACTCCGTTGATTAAGGTAGCAGGCAAAGTCTTGGAAATATAGTTTGGAGCACTGAAGGTTACATTTATAGTTCCTGCAGTTGCAATTCCAGATTTATAGTCTCCCGAAAAATTAGCTAGACCCTCATTCGGCTGAGGATCGCCAATTACTGCCATTGCGGTAGGTATCGGATTTCCAGTACTCATATCAGTTATTTTACCTTCCAATCTAGCCGCTTGTACATATGTTGGGCTAATTACAAAAAGTTTACCGCCAGCCCCTCCACCTTGCCGGTCAGAAACCAAAATAGTTCCAGAGGTTAAAAACGGATAAGCTCCCCAAGCACCATTGCCTCCAGTTCCAGAGCCTGTATAAGTATCATAATTTCCTACTTCAATAAGGTTCTCTGGATCTGTTGCATCAACAATTACGACACCATCTGAATAATGAGAAATTACCAAATGATTATTAACCACATGAACATTATGCGGAATTACTCCGGTATTAACTGAACCTAAGGGTTTAAATTCATCTAAGTAAATAATATTATTAGGATCAGTCACATCATAAGCCGCAGTTGTAGCATTGGCCTTTTCATCTGTTGTAAATGCAATATTCCCATTGGTCCAAATATTATGCGTAAAATTAAAAGGAGTGTTAACGGAACCTTGAGAAATGGTCACAGGTAGATTGGTTATATCATAAATTTCCATTTCCCCTTGATAAATTTCTGACGCATACATGAAGTTGCCGTCTACGAATACATCATGCGCATAAGTTGCAGCTCCACTACCCACATAAGCTGGATTTGCTGGATCAGTAGCAACATCTGCATATAAAATCCCACCACTATTTAAGTTTGTTCCTGCCAAAAAAAGATAACTCCCATCCACATAAAGATTATGGCAAGTCTTTAAAGTATCAGGACCAATAACCGGTTCCCAATTCCAGTAGTCAGCAGGTGTTAGTGGGGTAGGCAAATTGGATAGATCTATTACCATGATTCCTGAACCAGTTTCATTAGAAACATAAGCATAAGTGCCAAATGTTTTAATATCTCTCCAAGTGGAAGTCACTCCACTAGCTGTTCCCAGATCTATAGGATTAGCTGGATTGGTTACATCTTGAATATTCACGCCTGTTCTGAGTCCGACTAGTGCATATTCACTACCACCCGCTTCATACCCCCATATATCATTTGGATCGATGCTGTAAGTCACGGTAGATTGAAGTGAAGTATTGAACTGCGCCTCTGAAGCAAGGCTTGATAAACAAATAACTAGTAGGCAAAAGAGGAATTTGGACATTATAACTGGTTTTTGTTAAAATATTTGTTTGGAATGACTAACCTATTTGTGTTTTTTCAACAGATCCCTTCCTATTTAAACTTATTTTTCAATAAAAATTGGAACACTGTTTCACCAAATATACCAAATTTAGATCAAAAATTGATCCGAAATCAATATTATTAAAGAGACATAGTTCCCTGTAAGACAGAACAATAGATGTACAGAACTTATAGTATGCTTCCTTCATCTACTGAAGAAAGTAAATCACTATCTTAGCGAAAAAACAATTCAATGAAAAGGCTTTTAATAGTATTGATTATAACACCTCTCCTTCAAATTAATTTATTCGCTGGAGAGGGAATGTGGCTTCCACTATTTTTGCAAGCGCTGAATGAAGGCGAAATGCAATCCATGGGAATGAAAATGTCCGCAGAAGATATTTATTCAGTGAATAAAGGATCGCTAAAAGATGCAATAGTTCACTTCGGTGGATTCTGTACCGCTGAGGTTATTTCTGGATCAGGACTTTTGCTTACTAACCATCATTGTGGTTATCGACAAATTCAATCTCACTCCAGTGTTGATAATAATTTATTGAAGGATGGGTTTTGGGCTGATGGTACTCAGGAGGAATTACCCAATCCAGGTCTTTTTGCAAAATTCATTGAAAGTATCGAAGATGTTTCGATTCCTGCTTTGGCTGGTGTGACTGAAGCAATGAATGCCAAAGAGCGCCAATCTATTATTGATAAAAACATCGTAGAAATCCGCAGTAAATACGATCTAAAAGAATTTGAGGAAATTACTATCAAGCCATTCTTTCATGGCAACCAATATTTTTTATTTAAGACAGTGAGTTATTACGATGTAAGATTAGTTGGAACACCTCCAGAATCCATTGGAAAATTTGGTGCAGATACGGACAACTGGATCTGGCCGAGACATACTGGAGATTTTTCATTATTCAGAATTTATGCCGGACCCAATAATGAACCTGCAGCCTACAGTCCTGATAACAAACCATATACTCCCAAGCATTTCCTTCCGATTTCTTTAGATGGAATTACAGAAGATGATTTTACTTTGATCTTTGGTTTTCCAGGAAGAACAAATGAGTATTTACCTTCTAATGCCATCGAACAAATGGTGGAAAAAACCAACCCGGCTAAAATTGCGATTAGAGACAAGGCTTTAAAAATAATTGACAAGTATATGCGAGCCGATGAAGCTATTCGTCTTCAGTATGCATCGAAATTTGCTTCAGTTGCTAACTACTGGAAAAAATGGATTGGAGAAAGTCAAGGATTAAAATCATCTGGGGCAGTTGCAAAGAAGAAAGCCTTCGAAAAAGATTTTCAATCAAGAGTAAATAAAAATCCATCGCAAAAGGAAGCCTATGGTGATTTGTTAAATCAATTTGAAAAGGAGTACAATTCTATTGGGGACCTAGCTTACGCCAATGATTATTTTTCTGAGTATATACGGAATGTTGAGCTGTTAAAAACTGCCAATTATTTAAAGACTTTAGCGAAAAATCAAAAAGCAGGAAACCAAGAAAAGTACAATAGCTTCAAAAAAAGGCTGACGCCAGTTTTAATAAAATTTTACAAAGACTATCAGCCTAGTATTGATCAAGAAATTTTTGCCGCACTTAGTCAAATGTATTTTGAAAATGTAGACTCAAAACATATTAACCCTGCTGCCAAAGAAAAACTTTTAAGAAACGGTAACAGCTACGAAAAATTTGCAGCAAGTATTTTTGGACAAACTTTCATCAAGGATGAATCCAAAATGATGGCAACCCTTGATCTGCCTATGGATGAAGCTGTAAAAACCATTGAGGCAGACCCTCTTTTTCAATACCTTAATGAAATAGCAGACTATCATAAGGAAAAAGTTGGTATCCCAAAAAACGAAATACAATCCCGCATTGACGTTTTAATGCGAAAATTCATGAAAGCACAAATGGAGGTTTTTCCAGACGAAAAATTCTATCCAGATGCTAATAGCACCATGCGTGTTACCTATGGTCAAGTAAAAGGTTATGAGCCAAGGGATGCGGTTCATTATAACGCACAGACCTACTTAGATGGCGTAATTCAAAAATATGTTCCCGGCGACTATGAGTTTGACTTGCCTAAAAAATTGATTAGCCTTCATGAGCAAAAAGACTATGGCCAATATGCGCAAGACGGAAAAATTCCGGTTTGTTTTTTAGGAACCAATCATACCACCGGAGGAAACTCTGGTAGTCCTGCGATCGATGCCTACGGAAATCTAGTGGGATTAAACTTTGATCGGGTTTGGGAAGGAACAATGAGTGACTTTAATTACGATCCTTCCATTTGCCGAAACATTATGGTGGATACGAGATATATTTTATTCATCGTGGATAAATTTGCCGGTGCCAGTCACTTGATCGATGAAATGAAATTAGTTCGTCCTAAAAGTGCTCCGGTGATCTCAAAACCAGCCACAAAAGTGATGGATTCAAAGTTGAAAAATAAGCGTCGCAGAAAGGGTGTACCTAGGGAGTCAAAACATGTGATGCCAGAAACCCAAGGAGCGTCGGGCGGTGGATACTAATATAGTAAAGTCTACCAAACTTAAAAACCCTCTTGAAGTTTTCAAGGGGGTTTTTAATTAAAGCCATTTCATAATATTCTTTTCGGCTCTTGATGAAAAAATCTCTTCTATTTTGTCACTTACAAACAAGGAGTTAGCCACTCTCCCGAACACTCCCAATGGAATTGCATAATGCAAACGATCAATCATTTCAACTTTTCCATTTGGTAAGGCTTTAAAGTGATGCTCATGATGCCACATGGCATAAGGCCCAAATCTTTGTTCATCAACAAAATATTTAAGGGGTTCAATTTTTGTAATCTCAGTACACCATCTCATATTAATACCTAAGAAAGGTGCTACTTTATATAAAATTATAATTCCCTCATACATTTCTTTATCCTTCAAATCACTCAAAATATTAAAACCCATCTTCTCAGGCATTAATTTTTCAAGATTCTCAGGTCTGGAAAAAAAATTCCATACTGATTCTATTGATCCTGGTAATATCGTTTTCCACTCCTTTTTATACACTTTCATACTAAAATCGTTACTGATTGGAAGGCTAACAACTGCTATTCATTTAGGTTTAATAGATAGTGAACAATTCGAATATGAGTAGGTTTCATTGGCCCTTCCAAAATCTTTTTCTTATTCTTAAAACTTTCAAAATGTGACAGGAAATTGTTACTAAAAAACCACAAAGTGTTTACTTCATTTTGAAATCTCCACTAAAAACAACCTTAGGTTCAACAGAATACTGACATAACTTAAGTCAACTTGTAACACAAAATCGTATTTGGCAGACAATTTGATCTATAGAAAGCCTACCCCCCGTAACCCAACGGTTTAATAGACATACAAAATGAATTTTCAAGAAAATAAAATTCTTGTTATAGGGGTAACCATATTCTTTTTACTTCTCAGCAATTCTGCTCAAGCAGGTTTTTTCAATTGGCTAACATCCTTTTCTACTGCAGAGCATGCTTCAACTTCAAATTTTGAAGACAGCAATAACAATTCAGCAATAACTTCATTTAACTTCGCACCAGGCTGTCTGGATGGTAAGGCATATGAAGATTTCAACCGAAACGGAATTGAAGATTCAACTGAGCCAGGACTCTCAGGTATAACAATAGAAGTATTTGATGACAACAATAGTTTAGTTGGAACGGACTTTACGGATTCGAATGGAGACTGGCAAGTTTGTA
>CALGJW010000422.1 GCA_937930025.1 uncultured Saprospiraceae bacterium
ATTTTATTCCAAAATAATTCATCAATGCCATCTAATTCAGGTTGTTGAGTGGCTTGACAAAAATCGGCTTTTACCGCCTCAGGATGATTTTCATTTGCTCCAATGTCTGCAGCATTATTGTATAAATTATTTTCCCAAAAATCTTGCGATCCATTATTAGTAATACTAAGTCCAGCATCTATGCAAGGCGAAGAAGTATGGATTTGATATCCAAAAGCAATTTTCAATAGATCTTCCTTATTAAAAAGTACACCGGGTAGAATTTTACCTGGAGTCACTTCATTGACAAAGATTGGATTGGAAAGGATTGCGTTGTCACCTGGACTAGAAGGAGTATGTCCCGAATAACAATTATTATCGAAAGTTCTACTATCGCCTTCATAAGTAATATTGTTAGTCGCAGTGGTATGAAAAATATTATTTTCAAATTTTTGGCTTTCAAAATCACTCATCATGAACCCTTCCCCATCGTCTCGATAAAATATATTATTGTAATAATTGGGTTCGCCATTAAAAAAATATTGACCGCCGCCTTGTGCTGTTCCATCATTGTAACTAATGTTGTAGCGAAACACTTGATTAGGCAAACCGCCTAAGTTGAATCCACCCTCGTTATCTCGACTGAAATTATATTGATAAATAGCATCTCCTGTAGTAAGGATATCAAAATCCCACGGTTGTCCATCCCAGACGATTCGTTTGGTTCCTTCACAATAATTGTATTGAAAAAGTGGCGCGGTGGAACAATGGCTCCAAATACCAGCAACTGCCAATCCGTTAAACCCAATGACACCCGGTCCAGGTGTTACTGTCCCGGAATTATTTCCAGCGCTAATACAAGCGTTTAATTCAAAAACCGGGCTCAATCCATTCAGAATAACAATACCATCTGAGCCAAGATTGTAAACTGAATTTTGTCTGACCAATACATTTTTGGCCTCCTCAAATAGAAAAACATTTATGCCGGTGCTACTACAATCATGCACGTAATTACCTTGAATCAATAAGCCATCAATCTTGGAGGCATGACAGAAAATTCCAGCGTTTTGATATTGATTATAGTCATTAGGATCGAGCGTGGTACCTCTTGGTGATCCGACATCCGTATGATTGCTACAGCCTTCGATAAAGTAGACTTCATTGTTTAATATCTTAATTCCAAATTGTTCATAACTCCATTCGCCCGTATGAATTCCAGAGCGAATGCCTTCTACCCCATCGTAAACATCTTGTCCATCAAAGTTTGTCACAGCGAAGCCATCGACAGTGATATAGCTTGTACTATTTCGAATAAAAATAACTTGTTCGACTTGTCCTTGACCATGAATCGTCGGCTTGTTACCTACTCCATAAGCTGAATAAGTTATGGGCAAACTACTTGTTCCAGAATAATCAATGCTAAGCATTCCATTCCAAACATTAGATTTTTTAAAAAGGATGGAATCTCCTGGAGCAAATGGGAATGAATTTACTTTGGACAGATTTTGCCAGGCGGTTAGTGGAGTTAGTCCTGAGTTGCTATCCGCTCCTAGGTTTACATCTACATAATAGTTGGTTGCTTGGCTGATGGCGCAGGACCATAGAAGGGTGAAAACAAGCAAATGTTTTACAGAGATTCTCATGACAATCTCTAAGGTAATAAATTTCATGTTTAACGCCAAGATGCAATGACCTACTAAAAGAAAAATCGTTGAACACTTACTTGACACCCCTTTTTATACTATTGCTATGAGTGCTTAGCATCGCGAATCCAAACCCCTACATTTTCACCAACCTAAGAACACCACTCTTACCTTCGTGATTAATCCGAATGAAATGAATTCCGGATGAGAAAAGATCCGGATGCGATCTAAAATCAATGACCCCATCACTAAATTTTTGTTGCAACTTCAACCTCCCAAAACTATCGTAGATCAAAACTTCCGCTCCAGTTAATGGGATCTCTGATTCAATCTTAAAGACATCGGTCATGGGATTTGGGTAAATACTAATTCCAGCATCTGTTATAAGATTTGCAGTCTTTGAAATAGTGATCGTAACAGATGTTTCAAATTCTTCTGTGAAGCAATTATTACCTGCAACAAGTAAGACTTCGAAGGTTCCAGAATTGGTGTAGGTGTGCGTGGGCTCAAATTCGGTACTAATCATGGAACCATCACCAAAATCCCATAGCCAATTTGTGCTGTTAATAGATAAATTTTCGGTGGTCAATTCTCCATTATTAATGCTGATCGTAAAGTCGGCAGTTGGAAGGTTGAGATTGATCTCTTCTGTTGCGAATATGCCGGTGCTTAAATTATGAAAAGAACCGCTTGGCGTGTTAGTTAATTTTGTAGCGCGTACCATATAGGAATTTAGGCCTTCGATGGGAGCACATTCAATGTTGAAGTTTGTCGTAAAGATGGGCTCGTCATTTCTTAAGAAGTAGGCATTGGAAACGCTATCGTACTCATAAACATAATAGCCCACTCCAGGATCCGTTGAGGCCGTCCATTCGAGTTGCATATCTTCTCCGTCAAATGTCGCTACTAAATTTGAAGGCGGTGTTAGTACATACATTCTGAGGGAAGGATCACCCATGAGTCCCATGCCGGAAAATCTTGCGAGAAATCCCAAAGGAGTAAAATATCTAGTCGTTGTATTATTCATGCTGACCTTCGTGGAATAGCCGATATTTTCACCCAGTCCCATATGATGAAAATACCAATGCGGTCTTCCACTCCAACAATTAGTAAGTATTGTCCCTTGCGCGAGGGTTGCTCGCATGAGATTATTACTTGCATCCCAATCCCCAAAGTAACTGCCAAACAGGGCACTAAAAACTCCTTGCAAACTGTCTTCAGCAATCGCATTGGTGGTCCCTACTCCACTACAACTGGTGTACGATCCTCCTCCGCAACCATAAGACCAAATGTAACTGGCCGTATCCATAGCTGTTCGATAATCCTCACTTTTCACATTATCAGGGTGAATCAAAGGAGCGAAACTTTTCCATCCTGATGCAGCAAAGGCTTCTCCATTGAATCCACCAAAGTTGTCATCTATAATGGCTTTCATTTGGACTTTTATTTCACCCATTTTATAGGCATGATTCTTTTGTAAATATTGGCGAAGTAATTCTTCTTCTGACTGAGCGAAGGCGGGCATGTTCGAGAAGTCAACTCGACCAATTTGCAGCTCTACATCAGAGGGTAAAAAGGATTGGTCAAATTTTCCATCTCCTGGTATATTGTGCGTTCTTGTCTGTGAAGCAGTCACATTGTTGGCGGTAACATCCGTCCAAGTTCCATCTAAGTCGGCATAGTACGTATCGGAAGGCCAGGCACCTTCATGATTGTTAGTATGACCATCCGCCGCATAGTTTCCGGAATACGGAACAGGAACTCTTCCAAGACAAAAGAGGGCATCCAATTTATTTAATAGCGCAGCATCCTGATCCAGGATGAGTTGTTTTACGAATGCCGCAGAGGAATCCCGATGAACTGTTGAACTGTAAACGGTCCAACCATCCCCTACTAGATCTTGCTTCAATTGATTGATCTCTGGTTCTAAACTTGTCACAAAAGAATCATCAATTAACAACAATAAATTTCCTTTGAAGTGCTCAGGTAATATTTCAATCCCAGCATTAATATATCCGAAGCCTGCTACGTTTCCAAGTTTTTCAATTTTATATTCATAAGAAACATTTTCTATAACTTCTACATCTTCGAATGAACTAACCGAACTATCTAAAGTGGCAAGAGATGAACCCCAAGAATTCCCTGTTTTAATTTTCCGATACACCTGGTACTGAGTGGCACCATTTACTGGTTTCCAATGGACTGTAATCTTTGCTGGGCTGGTTTCTATTTCGGCCCAGGTTTGCACTGCGTAGTCAGTGGTGCTTTGACCAATAGAAAAGGATATAGAAAAAATGAAAAGAAAAATGGAGAGAATAATTTTCATTCGAAAAGTTTTTTGGGGAGTATATGAAATTAGTTACACAAGATTAAAGTTGTATCGGACTTTGACCTTGCTCTGCTAAAATATGGAAATAAACTCGGAAACTACCTATTAGTTTAACTCCTACTATTAGACTAATAGCATTTGAATATGTTTTTAATATCCGCGACATTTTTTTTCAGCTTCCGAATAACAGTTTTTTAAGTATCGTGGACACGTTAAGACCAATCCCTGAATAAGCACTTAATTTAGGATTCGGAATTTTCCCATCACCCAGTCGGTGAATGTGAACTTCATGCCATTTAATATCAATGAAACCACTATTATCTACTATTTTAATTCCAGTTTTTGGATTGGGAATTTCGATACGGGTGAGTTTACCTTCAAAAATACGATTCGGTAGATCTGGGTATAATGTAAATGGTCGGGCCATTCCGACAACATCTAATTCTCCTTCTGAAATAGCTCTTTCCATGGTTGTAACTGTTCTAAAACCTCCAGTCAACATCAAGGGAGCCTCTAATAATTTACGTACTTTTTTCACGTAATCTATAAAATAAACTTCTCGCTCCTTGGTGCTTTTTTTAAAGCTAGTACCCGTCATGGCCGGTTGTTCATATGTTCCACCACTGACTTCAATCAAGTCAATACCTTCTGCATCTAATAGTTGAACCACCTCCATTGACTCCTCTTCTGTAAAACCACCTCGTTGAAAATCGGCAGAGTTGATTTTGATTCCTATTGGAAAACTACTTCCCACTTTCTTACAGATGTTCCTATATACTTCTCATACGAACCGCACTCGATTCGACAGACTTCCTCCCCACTGGTCTTTTCGTAAATTCACTAGAGGAGATAGGAACTGGCTAACCAAATAACCATGTGCACCGTGTATCTGCACTCCAGAAAACCCTGCCTCTTTTAATATGCCTGCCGTGTTTCCAAACCGTTCAATAATATCTAAAATTTCTGCTTCCGTTAATGCTTTGGGTTTTTTAAATAATGCCGACATTCCTTTTACTTTGGTTCGTACATCTGAAGGAGAAACCACCTCTTTATTTATCGCTCCAATAGCTTGTCGACCCGGATGATTGATTTGCCCCCAAAGATGTTGTCCTGTATCTTTGACAACACTTGCCCATTCTTGTAACAATTCAAAATGAGTTTTATCTTCAACGAGAATATTTCCAGGCTCCGCAATAGCTTTTCGATCTATCATTATGTTACCAGTAATTATTAAACCTGAACCGCCATTTGCCCAGCGTTGGTAAACATGGATAAGGGAATTAGTAGGGCCATGATGCCTAGGAGACATATTTTCGCTCATTGCAGACTTAGCAATTCGATTTTGTAGCTTGGCTCCACAAGGCAGAATTAGTTCTTTTTGTAATTGCATAAGATCTTTAACCGTTGAATGATTTCTTTTTTATTTAATCGCCGCTTGAGCAGTGAGATGTAAAGGAATCAAAAGATGTACTGATGTTGCAGGAACCTATACTAGTTGTAGACTTAACAAGTTCAAGTTTATCATTAGATCAGTTATAAAGTAAGAAAAAAAGAATCCAAGGACAACTCAACCTTGGATTCTTTATAAATATACGTCTTTGGAAATTCGAATAGTTACTTCGTCATCTCTATTTCATTTTTTTCGATTCTAAACTTGCTTCTGGACTGTGATAGGCAAGTGAAAAATTTTGTTATAAACCTTTTTGCTGACTTTTAACTTCTTGTAATTCAACGAATTTTTTATTGCTAAATCCATTTTTGGACTATCCGTTGAAAGAATAACAACTTCTCCATCAGAATTAATTGTAAAACTGACCAATAAATTTGTGTCGCCCTCAAAATCATTCCAAATAGCACTTTTACTAATTATTTCAGACATTTGACTGGATAAAGATTCATTGGGATCTCCATTTACTGGAGTGTTTGCATTGATTGATAAAATTGAAATCATTAGACATGCAGATAATAGGATTGCTTTCATTTTAAAAATTTTTAGGATTTTTTAATATTTAATAATTGTTTCTAATCAAAGGACTTAAAACCCTTGAAGAAGTTGCATGTGATTATCCGCTAAGTGTTAATATCGCTATGAATGACTTAAGAAAAACGACGAGTGTATGTTTTTTAACAATTGATTTCTCAATTGTCAAAAACATACACCTGAATATTATAAACGCTCTCAACAGAATCAAAAAAGCTGCTTGGCTTCAATATTAAATTTGATATCAACAGACATCCCTAATCTAAAGGATCTATAAGAAAACTTCTTTTTATAGTATTTCTACTACAATTAGCATTTTCGATCCAAGAGATAATTCAACCCATAATTTTTTCCATATAAAGCGTCAAATTTACCTAGCCCTCATCCGGTCTTGAAGTATAACTCTTATGCACAATCTTCCAAGAACCTTCATATTTGAGCAATAAGAAATAATCCGTGAATATTTTCCAGCCTGGAATCTTGATTTCAACTTTAGCTGTGGCAGCGTCGTTTTCGTAATCGATATCCAAAATCCTACCTTCTCTATTGTTTTTCTTTCCGACTTTTATTCCGCTGACATAATCCTCCCCTTCCCAAATTTTCAAGCCATTATCTTTATTCACGGAATAAAGATTGAAGTCAGGATGAAATGCTTTTCGCAATCGGTCTGGTTGTCCATTGGAAGTGCCTTCGATGTAATGGTTAATTGTGGTCGAAATGTCTTTTATAACTGGATCCTGATTATCTATTTGTGCTGATAGCGTCAGCGTAGCGAAGAATATTATTAAGGTGGAAATTAATTTAATTAATTTAATTGATTTCATAATTTTATTTTATAGGTTTTTTTGATCCGATTGTTTGAAGTAAATATTCTTAATGAATCTATTTGAAATTTGTAGACTTTCTATCTCTCCATTTTGTCCTCTAGTAAAATTGATTCTGCTGAATATTCTGTGGGTGCTCTTAAAAGCATCTTTGCCCATGGGTTCGAATACAATATTGATTCCTCTTTTGGTTTTCAAGGCTATTCCCTCTTTGTGGTTTTTGATTTCATATTGAACCCCTAATTCCGCATTGGTATACTGCGCTTCATATTGGGAGGCATCCAATACTTCCATGCTTATTTTCTGATACTGCGTAAAAACGATATCGGCTCTTTCAGGAGCAGTCAAAATCAAATTCTGCCCTTCTGCCTCCTTTCTGAAATTGACAGTAAAGACAGACCCATCGTCCATGAAAAATTGGTCCTGACCATTAGGAATTAAATTTGTTTTCCAGTTAAACAATTCTTGAAAATATCTTAAAGTGTCATTTTCTAAGGTTACTTGAGCCATGGACTCTCCTGAAAGGTTCCAATATTGCCCGCAATATTTTTCCAATTCGGTATTGGATACTGTAATTCCCTGCGGTTGTGCAATAGTCCGCCCTTGTTTGTCCATGAAATTTTCGAGATACAATTCAGAGGCGATGGTTCCCAAATGACCATTGTAAGTTCCAAAATTCCCCATCACTACAATGGCCAAATCATGCTCCTGGTATCTAATCATTTTTGCGGCGTATCCTGCGTTCATGCCTACCAGATAATATTTATCCAAACCTCTGAAATCCCAAAATCTGTGTTGACCAATAAATAAGGATCTATTTCTCTCTGGTAATACTGCGCCTTCATCTAGGACATATTCATCCATTTTTTTCCAAATATTTGCACTCCCTATTTTAGGTCTCCAAAAATTGTCTTGCCATTTCAAAATATCGCTGGCGGTTGTGAACAATTGATCAGGGGTCAAATAATCGTCATTAGTTTGATCCATTAAAAAATCATCCCCAGTTGCTATGTATCCTTGTGCTTTATTTTTGATCGATTTATGCTTTGGCGCAATCAAACTTTTATCCATGGATAAGGGTTCGAATATTTCTTTCTGGGCAAATTCATGGAATGCCAAACCGGTTTGCTTTTCAAGAACCAATTGCAATAGTCGTAATCCAGTTTGGTTATAGCTATAGGATTCTTCCTTATTTTCTTTGCAGGCCATTTTCATATTGAGCATGCTGTTGAAAATATCGGAATTCAATGCATCTGTATCTCTCCAACCGGCTAAACCCTTCAAATGAGGAATTGATTCCAATCGACTGTTGTGATTCAACAATTGATAAATTTGAATATCTTTCAAACTTGCTGGTAAATAATCTAGATAAGGTCCTATATGATCCTTCAAAGACCATTGGCCTCTTTCTTCCAAAAGCAAGACCGAAAAAGACAACATTTGCTCCGCTATTAATGGGAACATAAAAACTGTTTGATCATCAATTGGAATTTGATGTTCAAGGTTGGCAAGCCCCCAACTCTTTTGAAAATCTATTTTACCTTTATGTAAAACCGCTACTGAAATACCAGGTTTAGTGTCATCCGTCCATCCTTCAAATACTTTGTCAAAATCGGCCTCAGTAGGTTGCAAAACTACTTGTGCATTCATATTCGAACATAAGCAGATTATGGCTGTAAGTAAGATTAATAATTTATTTTTCATCTTAATAGTTTTTATTTTTTTCTGTTAATGTTTCAATAATCATTGTTGCTACTTTTCTAGCAGCCGAAGGATCCTGTCCAGTTATCAATCTTCCATCTACTTGAAAATATCCATCCCATCCTTCTTCAGAATACCTAAATTCAGCACCACGCTTCTTAAGTAATTCTTCCACAGAATGATCAAAGGCCTGAAAATATTTGGCTTCTTTTTTTTCAAACTTATCTGGAAAACCATTGACTTTTTTACCCTTAACCAAATATTCACCATTCGATTTTTTGAGATTAGCAATACCCAAAGATCCATGACAAACGGCAGAGATAACTCCCTGATTCTTTTCATAAATGTGAATGGCAATAGCCTGAATTGCCTCATTATCTACTACCCCAAACATGGCTGCGCCTCCACCACCATAATAAATGGCTTTATAATCATTAGGATTAATATTTTCCGGAAGATGGGTTTTCTTGAGTTTCATCATAAAATCACAATCATAGAGATAATGTTGGATGAGTTTATCAGAAGTATCAAAATATCCCAATGGAACAGCTCCTCCATTTGGGCTCACAAAATCCACTTGATATCCCGCATTAGTTAATTCATCATAGGGAAAAACCAATTCGGAAAAATGGTTGGCCGTGGGAATAGCCGTATCGCCATAATGATCTGCATTGGACACCACAAACAAAATTTTACCATTGATCGTCTCAATGCTATTGTGCTGTATATTGTCGCCTAAGACTAAAAAAGAGAAGAGTAAAACATAAAGTACATTCAACATAACTTTGATTTTTATTCAAATGTATGTTCGAATCCCTTTGGAGCGGATTAATCTTATAAATCAGGAGTTCGGATTTATAAATTTGGACCTATTCGGGGCTATTGAGGCTTTTTTGAAAGGAAGCCGGGGTCACACCGGTCAATTTCTTAAACGTACTATAAAACGTTGATTTAGAGTTAAATCCGCAATCATAGCCAATGGCTTCCAGCGTCATTTCCTGCTTTTCAGCTAGCATATTCTTAGCAGCTTCAATTCTATGCTCATTCAGGTACTGTGGAAAGCTTTTTCCAAGATTATCATTGAGCACCTGAGATAAAGTATGCGGCAAAATGTTCAATGCACTGGCGACATCCGACATTTTCAAATTGGGATTAGTGAATTTTTCTCCTTTTAACAAATGCTCCTTCAACTGGGAAAGAAGATCATTCGCCTTTGTAGGATCAATCTTCTTATTCTTGTATTTTTCTGTTTGTGCAGCGCCTGAAAAGTCTGCTTTTTTGTTGAAAATAAACTGAAGGACCATTAGATAAAACATAAAGGAGAACAATAGGGCTCCAAGTATATAAGAGGTAAAACCACAGAAAAAGAAAGCCGCCCAAATGAGCACATTCCCAATATAAATACTAAGATCCCAAAAGCCCTGCGTACCCAAGCCCGATTGTTTTTTTACATAAGGTTTTAGAAATTTCAAAAGAAAAGGCAAGGCGCACAAACTGTAACCGATCCAAACCAGATAAATACCATTAATAATGTGTGGCCGCCACATCGAAATATGATGTTCGAATGGATAATTAAAATTGACAAAAAGAGCCAACGGGATTAAGATTGCGAGATTCCATTTCCAATGTTTGAGGATATTTTGCGAATTGCCATAGATGGATCGAAAATAAAAATAAAGGAACGGCCCAACAAACAAACAAGCGGTCAAACCAAATTGCAAGTAACCAAATGCTAAATCGTGATTAAAGTAGAATATAACGGACTTACCGATTCGAATACTGAGGCAAATTAAAAAACCACCTAGAAAAAAATTGGAAACGTGCTTTGGCTTTTTAAAAATCGCGTAGTACAGCCCGAGGAGAAATCCGTTAAATGCGCCCAATGCACTGAAGAAGAATAACAACTCGCTGCTTACGTCCATATATAGCCAAGTATTTTTTCCAAATATAAAATATTTTGGGTAAGCGTTCGGTCTTTTTGTGTTATAGAAGACATAAAGGTTTGGTTTTTGGAAAGCTGTTTGGCAGAACGTTGAGTATTTATAAATTCCAAAATTTACCTGATTTCAAGAATTGTTAAGAACGCCAAAGAGAGATTGGCCTTCACGACATTTTGATTAATTCTCTTGCCTAGTTTACGGATCAACTCTGCTTAAAGAACAGTTTTAGCACACCCTTCAAGTTCTCAATTGAAACGCATTAAGTTATATAATGGTTAGTGGAAAAACAGGCTAAGTCCTCCATGTTTCAAAGCTACA
>CALGJW010000423.1 GCA_937930025.1 uncultured Saprospiraceae bacterium
TTCCATCCTGGTCCATTTTTTTCATTGCAAGGTTCAGCAATAGCATTCCAATCATTCATTTCCATAGGCGGATTCCCTTGTTCCGCATTTTCTAGCATCAGTACAAAATTATTAAAGTAATTCATGGCAAGAGGTGAATATTTAGTGCCTTGTGCTAAAAATCGGTCTTTCCCCAACCGTATTGCCCTTACAAATAATTCCTGATTTTCCTTGGTTAAACTCCTAAGATCCAACGTTCTATTGGTCCACTTCTTTAGTCTTGAATTATAAAACCCCCACCCTGCATCTCCATCTTCCGGATCATCCTCACAACTAATCTGTAATTTAAGCCATTCTGAAAATTCGCTGCCTTCATTAAGTTCATCTAATTCCTTACTCACAATTTTTAGAATTTCATCATAGCCAGTCCATCTTCTTGCAAAACATCTCCCATCCTTCATAATTATAAACGCACTGGCCATAATTCAATTCAGTATTAACGATTCAAAAAACATGAACCTCAAGGTAACCTCTACCAATCTTTAAACCTACAATACTCGAATCATTTTTTCATTCAAATTATGCATGCTAAGGGATTGGCGACAGGTGACCGAGCTGGCGACAGCCACTCTGTCATCATCATCACTTGTAATCCGTATACCTAATGATCTCGCCTACTTAGCCATTAATTAGGTGGATTACCATTCTCTCCATTCATCAAGGTATGCATCGAGCTCTTCGAATCCAAGAACATTTCCAAGTTCTTCAAGTTCTGACCAAATCCATTCTCTTTCATCAGTTTGAATATTCCTATTGTCTAAACTTGCGAATTCATTTAGATTAAAAATAATTTACTGAGTACACAAAAGGAAATTTTCACAGTATCGCGTCAATATTTTTTCCGAATTATCCGCACAAAGAGTTACTTCATATCAAACGCTACCGTATACGCTCTATTCGATCATTAACCCATTTATGATAATTAAAATACGCATATTCGATATTGGCCGGATTTCGAGCGTACTTATCTAATTTACCGGACAATACCGTCAGTTGGGCATTCAGTTTTTTGGGGTTTTTAATATAGCTTTTGAAAAATTGAATTAATGCTTTGGCCAATTCATTATACCTTTTCTGACGTTTCAATATTTTATAAGTTGCGGCTATTTCGGCTTCCAATAATTTGTCCAATTGCAATTCAAAAAAGGTAATAAGCGTAAATAATCTCAAATGTATTTCCATAAATCGGAAAGCTCCAAATTGTCTCCAATTATTCAAACATTTCATTGCCATCTCATGTTGGTTCGAAATCATATAAGAGCGTGACAATGAGAAATAAAGGTAGTTGAGTTGAGAAAATTCTATTAGATGCCCACTTGTCGTTATAAATTTTTCTACTTTTTTCTCTAAATCAATACTAGCATTATAATCGCTCATTTGATAGAACAATTCAAAGATGCGGATATATTTTACAAAAAAAATGTAGGGCTGATCCAACTTGGGGTCTTTCTCAAAAGCCTCCAGTTTGGGCAACACTTCCATAAAGGAGACCTTGTCTTTTAGAATAGCAAGAATATAGAGATAATTGCTCAGCAATGGCAAAATTTTGGATCGCTTAAAAATATGTTGATTTTTTTCTAAGTGATTAATGGCAAGGTCATGGTAAAATTTCGATTTTTCAAAATCTTTCTTCATGCTAGATTTTAATGCTGCGATATACAGCCAATGTGTTCTTGCCTTAGCACTTAAAACCCCATCTTCTGAATCTAGCAGTGGATCATTAAAATAAGCTGGAAAATTTTGGTCTTTCAAAGAATGGTTAGTCGTAAATTGTAATTCCCTAATTTGTTCTCTTATTAGGCGAAGTTTATTTAGATTATTGATTTGTAAGATTACCCTTAATCGCTCTTTGCTTAACAGCTCTAACATTTTGGTAAAATCCAGAATTCCCTCTTTAAAAAGTATTTCTTCTTCAAGTTGAATTATTTTCAATAAAATCGTGAATTCCTCTGATTTAGCGGCAAGTTTTTTGGCCTTATGAAGTGTTTTCAAAGCCTGCTTTGGAAAGCCTTTGTCGATTAAAACATCTACAAATAGTAGGGATTTTTGCAAACGTTTCGTGCTGCTACTATCCATATGAAAGTTCACCATTCCTCTTAAAAGTTGGCTCAAAAGGTAATTTAACTCTGAACTAAGGTGTTTGCCAATCGGATCATTTTCGAAATGATTCTTTAGCACCGAAAATTCAAACTCAGGCATTTTTTCGATTACATTATAGAGTTTGATATAGTTTTTTTCTTCTTTTCTACCATACAATTGAGCAAAACGCTTGAAATAAGCCTTTTCCCTCATTGTCATCTTTTTTACAAAGCCATGAATAAATTCACTCATCTCAATTCCATTTTATACATCCAAATATCAACATTTTTGTCCAGCATTGAACATGTATTCTTACTGAAATAGACTAAAATACAGAGAATTCCAAAGCATAACAGGATCTACATAGCCAATCTGAACCCCAATATCTAAGTAAAATGTCTTCCATATAATGCCAAATTATAATTTTATTGTATCGAAAAAATTCTTACGAAATAAAATCTAGCATAATGATTAGAAAATTTACACTCATTGCCATCTCATTCCTCTTTTGGGGCCATATTTCAGCTCAACTACAAGATGGAGCGTTTGCACCAAATTTTACTGCCACAGATATCAATGGAAATTCATGGACGCTTTATGACATTCTTGATCAAGGTAAGTCGGTAGTTCTAGATATGTCTACAACTTGGTGTGGGCCATGCTGGGAATATCACCAATCAGGCATCTTAGAAGAATTATATGAAGCACATGGTCCTGAAGGAACTGATGAGCTTGTCGTATTAATGATTGAGGCCGACGAATTTACTAATATTGATTGTCTCTATGGTAATAGTGATTGCAACTCCTTGACTCTTGGAGATTGGACCGAAGGGGTCGACTATCCCATCATAGATAGCAAGGAAGTCGCGGATTTATTTCAGGTAATCTATTACCCTACATTATATATCGTATGCCCGAATAGAATTGTTACGGAAGCCGAGGCTCCAACCGCTTCAGAATGGTATAATATGCACAACAGCTGCGAACCAGCTTCGGGTGATAACAATATGTCTATCGCAAGTTA
>CALGJW010000424.1 GCA_937930025.1 uncultured Saprospiraceae bacterium
ATACTATTTCAAGTCAAAAACAAAAGCAAATCACCTTCAGTGATGCATACAGGCCTTTAAAAAATTGGAGCCATCTCAATTGGCTTTCTCCAAAGGAATTCATAACAACTGTACACCACGATGAGGAGAATAAATTTGCAACGTTTAGTATAGAGTAGTGTGTTTATTTTTCAAGATAATATCGTTTTATTTTAATCTCTTGAAACGTTTCGCATTATCTTCAAACAGTCTTTCCAAAGGCTGAAACAAGATTATTATTATCTTTTTTCCTTCGTACTACCCTCAACCGAGATAGATTCCCTATTGGTTTTTTGGAACAATTCTAAATGCTAATTAAACAGCATATTGCTATTCTACAGCCTGTCAGTTAATACTTATCCAGATAAGTATTAGAACTGGTTTTCGTTCATCGATTCAAATATTGAACTTTAAAGTCATAAGGTGTTTGATTCATAATATCCTTGAATTTCCGATTGAAGTAGGATAGATTATTATAACCGCTTTCAAAACAAATTTGGGAAATAGGTTTATCAGAACTCATTAATAATTTGCTGGCATGGTTGATGCGAAATTCATTAATGATTTGTGTATAATTCTTTTTTGTTTGCTTCTTAATAAACTTGTAAAATGCAGCTTCGGAAATATTCAATTTATCAGCGATTTCTTTAATGCTCACTTTTTCTTTGAAATTATTCATGATATGGTCGTAAACAATTTTTATCCTTCCTAATTGATTTTCATTCAAATCAAATGCATATTCTGCTGTACAAATCTCATTTACTTTTTTCGCATTCGCCAAAGTGTCTAGCAGTTCCAAGAGATGCAAAAGATGCGGTATTCCCGCTTCGCTTTTTAGTAATCGATCTATAATTTTTATCGCTTTCCTTTTACTTGACCCTTTAAATTCTAATCCCTGCTTCGCCCGTGTGAAAAGTTTTTTAACAGCACGTAATTCAGGTTTATCGATAAAAATCTTTCCCATGAAATCAGGTGTCATTTGAATAACGACTTGGCTACAATACATATCGGTGGTAAACCCATGTGGCAAATTTGCTCCAAACATTACAAGATCTTCCTCATGATAATCCGAAATTTGATTGCCTACGAACCTTCGACCAATACTCTTTCGCGTATAGCAGATTTCAATTTCAGGATGAAAATGCCATGCTTGACTAAGTAGAGGTCTACTGTCACGATTCACAGTCTTTGCTATAAACGACCGCGCCAGAGGCTCTACTATTTTTTCATATTCCGGCTTCATGTATACAATAATAGTTTATTTCAGGTATTACAAGCCAATATTTTATAGAATAGTGTCACAAATGGATAGTTTCCTACATTTCTAAACCAAATTCCCAATCTAATTTTGCTTTACGAAATTTGACCAAATTATTAATCGGTATCTCAAATATTTACAATCATTAATTATGAAAAAAATATTACCTCAATTTTTCAAACTCTTACTAAGTACTTTCATTTTATGTATCTCGAGTGGAGTTATCCTTGCCCAAGGGACACTTTCAGGAACCATTTCAGATGATTCTGGAGAACCGTTAATTGGGGCAACCGTAATGGTAAAAGGTACAAATTCGGGAACTATCTCAGATTTAGATGGCGGCTATAGCTTGCAAATTCCTAGCGGTGAGACGACAGTAGTTTATTCTTACACTGGCTACCGGACTTTTGAGATGGGTATTTCCGTAGAAAATGGAACTACCTATACTCAGGATGTTAATTTAAGTTTAGATGATCTTGCACTTGATGAGATTGTAGTAACTGGTACTTTTACAGGCAGGTCTCAAAAAGATTCTCCGATGTCATTAACCGTGCTGAATAGCAAACAATTGGCTAGACTATCGGCAAATTCTCAGGCTGATATTCTTCGTACAGTGCCTGGAATCACTGCGGAAGGTGGTGGCGGAGAAGTCGCTACCAATTTATTTGTAAGAGGGTTTCCATCCGGGGGGCAATACGCATTTACCCCACTAAATATTGATGGAATTCCAGTACTGAGTACTTTTGGACTCAATTCTTCTGCGCATGATGTTTATTTTAGAAATGATATTGGTCTACGAAGTCTAGAATTCGTAAGAGGTGGATCTGCAACTTTACAAGGTGCCGGAAGTGTCGCAGGGATCGTTAATTATCAAAGTGTCCGAGGTTCCGACAATCCTGTTAATAAAATTCAGTTGGAATGGGCAGAAGGGGGAAGATTGAAGACGGACTTCCTTGCTGCTGGACCAATGGGAAATGGATTGTACTATGCTTTCTCCGGGTTTTACAGATATGATGAAGGGCCGTTGGAAACCGGATTACCAACTCGTGGCTACCAATTAAGAGGTAATATCAAAAAGCTATTTAATGAAGGCAAAAGTTCTTTGGTTGTGAGCATGCAAAAGATTGATGATAATGTTCAATTCTACCTGCCCTATCCATTAGACAATTCGAATGATGCTAGAGAAAGACCAATCGGTAACGATGGCGAGGAAATATATACGATGTTATCTAGTCAATTGAAAGATTTTTCATTTGACACGCCATTTGGCAGATTCAAATCACCAATTGGAGATGGCGTTACGACCAATGGACAATTTATCATGGCCGAGTTAAATCACCAATTTGGAAATGACTGGCGATTGTCTGCAAAAACAAAGGCGGCTTCTTACGACCATTGGTTTAACTTATTCCTTGACGGCGATGGCACGCACAATACACCCGAGCCACAAGACAGTTACCTTTCGGATCGCGAGCTTCCAACTAATGCGTCTTTTACTTATGCGGATAACGGTGCTAACTTAAGCGCTGAAGACCTTCTTTTTGAGAATAGAGTGCTTGACAGACAAAGAGACATGGAAGAGCTTGTTGGAGAAGTTAACCTAACTAAAACCGCTGGCATTCATAATCTGACGATCGGTACATTTATGTCCAACACGAAAGCACTGGATAACAATTGGATTCACAATGTATTGGGAGATTTTACAAATTCTCCGCGGGCAGTTTCAATCACTTAT
>CALGJW010000425.1 GCA_937930025.1 uncultured Saprospiraceae bacterium
GTTCAAAAGGGAGATTATTAACGATATTGAAATAATCGATGAAAAAAGGGACAACTCGATCGAATTGTCCCTTTTTCGTAATCAAATAATAATTACAAATTAATTTTTAATGCTTTACTAATCGGATCGTTTCTGATTGAGTATTTCCGAATAATTCTAGCATAAATATTCCAGCTCCATTGATATTTAATTCATCTAAAGATAGTTGCAGGTACTCGTCCTTCCCGTCAATTATTCCAGTTTGCAATATTTTACCGTTAATATCGGAAATACTGAAATTTTGAACTTCTTTAAGGAAAGATCCCTTTAAAACGACTTGGTCCTGAATTGGATTTGGAAAAGCAGTTATTTCGGAATTCTTTTGATAGGTTACCGACTTCACACTGGTAAAGGCAAACATACCATCCATATCGTATTGCTTAATTCTGTAGTAATTAATTCCAACTTGAGGATTCAGATCACGAATCGAATAATCTCCAATTTGTTTGGTCTGCACTTTATTTAAAAGTTGAAAATCAAGACCATTAGCAGACTTTTGAATTTCGAAATAATCGGCGTTTGCTTGATCCTCAGTAGTCCAATCAATGTTCACAATTTCTCCTTGTAGTGTAGCATCAAATGATTCCATTTGAACTGGGAGTGAATTTGCCTCTGAAAGTGATCCAAAAGTAAAACTTTGAATTCCCCAAGGTGGTGGGCATGTTCCAATATTCATAAGCGAACCACTTGCACCTGAACCAGTGGTACCTGTATATGATCCTTGTCCAATACTAGTCCATCCTTCAGGAAAACCAGTATAGATAGTTGCATCGGGATTATACATGGCAACTACTAAATCACTAATATCATTAATTCCTTGCGCTTCAGCATCTGTCCAATGCAATTCAACATTTATATCTTGACCTGCTTTTGAACGTTCTAAATCCCAATGTTCTGAAGCCGAAATTTGATTCAGATTATTTGCCAATCCAATCCCCCATGGTGGAGGGCAACTTGTATAGCTTGCGGTATACTCAAAACCAGCTGCACGACCTGAAATTACATCAATCGTTAACGGTCCATAAGTTCCTTTATATCCAATTGGAAAAGTAAATTTATCACCTGGATTCGGATCAATTTTTCGCAATGGTCCATCGATATAGGTTGTTGGAGATCCACCAAGTATTGAAGCACCCGCTTCTAATATAAGCAACGCACTTTCTGAAGTCTTGACTATTCCACTTTTCAAAAATACTGTTTTTGTCGCCACTATATTACCAAGAAGAGATATTGTATCATTACCTGTATCGAAAGTAACATTTGAAAAAACTAGTTTATCTCTACCTGAACCTTCTTGAATTGACTGCTGCCCACTTCCTAAAAAGACAAACTCGCAATCTGGAGACATAGAAAGAGATCCAAATCCTCCAACTTTAGTAATGCTTCCTTCCAGCTCCAATTTACTTTGATTTAACATTGAAATTTCTAGCGACTTTTCACTAGTAGCATGGAAATTTATATCTCCTTGAACTTTCAAGAGACCTGAAGCTGAATTTAAATTTAAATTTATTTCAGTACTATCAATTGCAGAAAAAATATTCAAATTTCCTAAGATGTTTATTTCTCCATCAGAATAAAGATCAATTTTAGACTCTGCAGCAAGATCATTAAAATTCAAATCTGCATAAGCGGTCATAGTAGCGTTAGGTGTAATGTTTATTCGAATACTGTAACCAAATTCGCACTGGAAAACTATATCCCCAAAGGTCGAAAATGAAGAACGATTAATAAAATTAATTAGCAATTCGTCTCCGCCTATATTCTTAAATAATGTGTTGCCATCAACAATCATCGTTGCATTATTAGATAAACTAAATTCAACATGTTCCTGGCCCAAAGCAATAAAACCATTGTAGTCTAAAGTGAAATTTCCTTGACAATGCAAAGAACTATTCCCAAATATCGAAATGGTTATTTTAGCGAAATCGAGTACAGCATCTCTGGTTGCATAAAAATCTCCAGCAATTATCATTTTCACCTTTTGACTTAATAGGAAAAGAACTTCAGTCGTTGCGGGTCTGCAGTCTACAATCAAACTACCAGTTAGGTTAAATTGAAATTCTCCTCGAACATCTAAACTAGCATTCTCCCCAAGTGAATTTGAGATAAAAATGGATTGAACACTAATGTTTTCTGTGCTATTTAAAATGACAAGATGACGTATATATACGTTATCTGAAGCCGATGGGATTACTCCATCCACCCAAGTATTTTGATTATTCCAATTACCAGAACCGGCTGAAAAAACATCTTTGGAAAAAAGGGATAGGGATACAAGAAATAAAATTACCGAAAGTAAAATCTTCAGTCTCATTGGTTAGTTTTTCGGAGGGTTATGGTGGGTACTCAATGATTTATGCAAATATTTTGCCAAAATATAAATTGAGTAAATCAATATTGATATACTCAATTTGTAAAGTACTATCATTTAAAAATATCCGAGGCAATTGAACTTGCCGTTTCATAATTTTTCTAATTCGATATTTTTAGACTTGATCTAGAATTTGTCTTGATTATGAGTTATTTAGCTTCCACATTTAACAAAGGAATTCGACGTCTCCTTCACCATTTATTACATCGACATACTATCTAACTCCAATTGAATATTGAGCAGATTTGGGGCCTGCTTGATCATATGGTGAAGTCGTATCCTGGGGCCCATCGAACATAAAAAGGTCTGAGAACTTTTGCGCTCAGACCTTTTTATATTCAAGTCAGCATTTTTTAATTCTTATAGATTTTTATTGTCTGATCTTGACCCTGACCATGAACAGTCACTAGATAAAATCCTGGGTTAATAATATTGTTTTCAGACAAATTAAAAGATAAAATATCTGTGTGGTTTTCTATAACCATAACTGAAATTATTTTTCCCGCAAGGTCAGATATTCTTATTTCTCTCGCACCTTTTAATAGCTCACCTCTCAAAACGCAATGATCATTTATTGGATTAGGAAAAATAGAGAGGTTATTTTCTGGCGTAAAGTTAACGGATAGAACATTTGAATAAGAGAACATGCCGTCCAAATCCAATTGCTTAATTCGATAATAATTGGTACCTGTTACAGGTGTTTTATCTAAGGTGTAATATTCCGTTCCTCCACTTATTTTTTTTGCTTTCTGACGATCTATAGAAAAATAGTCTGATCCGTTTATGGATTTTTCAATGATAAATGCAACTGTATTTGTTTCATTAATTGAATTCCAAATTAAATCCACGACTTTTCCATTCTTCATAGCGTCAAAACCCTCTAATTCTAGTGGTAATGCGTTAGCGGCATCAGTGGATCCCAAAGTAAAGTTCTGAATTCCCCATGGTGGCGGGCAAGTTCCTATATTACTTATGGAGCCACTAACTCCTGACCCAGTACCTCCAGAAGTTCCACCATTTCCAATACTAGTCCATCCTTCAGGAAAGCCAGTATAGATAGTTGCATCTGGATTATACATGGCCACTACAAGACTACTTAAATCATTTATTCCCTGGGCTTCGGCATCTGACCAATGAAGACTCACATTTACATCCACTGCACCAACAGATCGATCTAATGTCCAATGATCTTCGTCAGAAATCTGATCTAAATTAACTGCAAGTTCATCTCCCCAAGGAGGAGGACAGCTTAGAAATGATGCGGTAAATTCTCCACCAGCCGCTCTACTACCTGTAGATTCTATGGTCATTGGAGCGTATTTTCCATTATGTCCAATTGGAAAAGTAAAGGGATCAGTACCCGTAAGGCTATTCTTTTTCAGCGGACCATTTATATAAGAGCTTGTGCTTCCACCTATTACACTTGCTCCGTCTTCGATGACGAACATGTGTGTCGAATCACAATCTAGCAAAGTAGAACTGATATCCAATTCTCCAAATACCGAAACCAGCCCATCTAAAAGCATTGGCAAACCTGAAGTATTTTGAAATTTGACATTATTAAAATTAAAAACATCAGAACCATTTCCCTCTGTACATGCAATTGTCTGTTGGTTGCTTCCGGCATATATCCAAGTCGCATCTTGACTCATATTTAATTTTCCATATCCACCAGCTCTTGTCAATCCACCTTTTAGATATAGTTCAGATTTTGCTTCCATGGTGATCGATATATCTCCTTCTGACACTGCATTAATATTTAGATCTCCTCCAACAATTATCTCTGAACTATCACTAAGTAGCCACAAATGAGTATTACTATATTGCTCTAAGGCTGTTAAGTCCATATCATTTTCAATCGTAATTGCTCCATATAGGTAGCATCTAATATCGCTTGAAGGATTAGTATTATTGTTGCTAATAAAGCTTCCTTTTATTAGCGCATTGACTTTTGGCCAAATTTGAAGTTGTATGGAATCCGTTTCAAAATTGTTTAGATACAAATTTCCATTGCAGTCAAAATCCACTGAATCAATTACCGTAAGATTAAGTTCATTCCCAAAGAATCCGTTCAAAACGATATCCTTATCAACAGTAAAATCTGCTTCTTTCAGTAAATAGATTTCTGGTTTGGTCTCGGCTATTACAGCACCTCCATAATCATATATGAAATTATTTGGAGTAAAAAAAGTTGCATTATGATCAACGATAAAGGACGCGGTATAGATATGATCAACATCATTGCTTCGTCTCATATATACATCTCCGCCTACTTCTACATCAGCATTATATTCTAGAATGAAATAGGAATCTCTGTTAGTATTCAAGCAGAACACCTGAAGTCCACCAGATATTGTAAATTTTTCAAATGTGTGTATTAATAAACCCGCGCTGTTTCCAAGATTGTTTTCAATAGTCAAAGAATCAATAGTGGCTGAACCATTATTAATATAAATATCATAGTTTATGAGAACATGATCAGAGGCATTGGGAATTCTATTGAGGTTCCAAGTATTAGGATTATTCCAATTTCCATCCGCAACGGTATATATAGTAAAGTTACTTGCAGTTACAGAAAATGACAATTGTAGCACAAATGCAATTAAAAGTAGTTTTCTCATAATATGTTTAGAATTTGGGTATCCGTTGTTACCAGATTCAATATTCAAGCCAATCCGATTTTTGGTTTCTTTAGAGAAAAGAAATTGCGTCCTATTGTTAATGATGTAAACGGATAATTCAACTGTTAAAAAGCACACACTAGTCGTTTTTATAAAGCCATTCATAGCGATTTTAACACCTTGAGGGAAATCACATGCAACTTATTCAAAGCTTATAAGTCCTTTGAATAGAAACAATTATTTAATAACCCCTTAAAGAAAATTTAAAATGAAAGCAATCTTATTATCTGCATGTCTAATGATCTCAATTTTATCAATGCATGCAAACACTCCAGGAATTGGTGATCCGAATGAATCATTAACCAGTCAAATCTCTGAGATGGTTGGGAAAAGTACTATTTGGAATGATTTGAAAAGCGATACTAATTTGTTGATCAGTTTTACAATTAATTCTGATGGAGAAATTGTTATTCTTTCAACTGATAGCCCAGAAA
>CALGJW010000426.1 GCA_937930025.1 uncultured Saprospiraceae bacterium
CGTGTCCCGAAGTGCACCCGCCAGCCCAGCGGGTTCCAAAACCAATAAGGAATCCACCCAACACAATTACAATAACACCCTGAAGTGTTTTCAAACTTTCAAATGTGAATATTTCCTTGGGCAAGAAACCCGATCCTTCAACAATGGAAGTTGGATAGCTAATTCCTAATGCATTTAAATCTTGAATTGTTTCTTGGCTTATTTGAACGGGATGGGCGCTGGACAAAAATGAAGAACCAATAGATCCACCGATAATTGCCCCGACGATTAGCATTAATAACCAATCTTGTTTACGCCAATCAAAATCAAAATAATCGTACCATTTCCCGGCGCCTCCTATTGAGCAAAGCGTTGTAAAAGAGGAGGATAATCCAAATGTTTTCCCTAGATAAATCAGAATAAACATGACCAAGGTGATCATAAAACCTGAGAAAGCCCAATGCCAAGGTTGGGAGATAAACTCAATAAAATTCAATGCCTTGATTTCCATTTTATTCAATTAATTTAAAGAACAAAAATTATTATTTGAAGGTCTTAAAAAGATGTAAGCAAGGCGAATGTGCTTCTTATGAAAATAAATCTTGAATAATGATAATCTTCAAATCATTTAGCAACAAACTTTTTAGCTGATGATATATCCATAAACAAATGTTCTGAAGGAAATAATTCTCTTAAACCAAATATTTTAAATATATCTCGAACAGGCCCTTTCCTCCCGCAGATTAAAAATTTAATTTTTCTTTCCGTAAGCGCCTTATGCAGCAATCTCACTTGTTCTACTCCAGTACTATCCAAATGGCTGATGGAGGATGCATCTAAAATAAAATAGCTAATGTCTGGACGAATGTCTACTTCATAAATCACTGTATCATAAAAGTGTTCCGCATTTCCAAAAAATATATCATCATCATATCTCAAGATTAGATAACCTGGATCTGTGATGGCTTCATCAAATCGATCTACATTTCTATAAATGGAAGTGTTCGGAAGTTTACCCAAAACAGCATAGTGGGGTCTTGCTACTTTTCCCAAAATTAACAGAATTGAAATTCCAATTCCAATCATAATTCCAAAAAATATTCCTAGGAATATGGTTAGAAAAAAGGTGACAATTAAAACCAAGAAATCCCTTTTGTCCTTTTTAAATAAATCAACAGCAGTTTTCCAATCTATTAATCCAAATACTGCAGAAATTACAACCGCTGCCAAAGTGGCTTGAGGTAAATAATAAAAGTAGGGTGTAAAAAATAATAATGTCAATAGCACAAAAACAAATGCCCAAAGTGAAGACAGCCCTGTTTTTGCGCCAGCTTCATCGTTTAAGGCAGAACGTCCAAAGCTGCCGGAAGTAGGAAAACCTTGAAAAAATGATGAGACTACCTTTGATAACCCTAGTGCAAATAATTCTCGATTTGCATGGACTGGGTAATTACCATGCTTTCCGGCAATAGTTTTGGATATTGCCATGGATTCTATAAAGCTAATCAAACAAATGATAAGAGATAAAGGAATTACTGTTTTGATTATTTTCCATTCAAAAATCGGCATTTGAAAAGCCGGCAAACCTCCCTTAACTTCTTTTATTATTTCGACGTATGATTCTAAGCCAAAATATTTCACAGCAAGAATACTTAACACAAGAGCAATTAAGTACCCGGGGATTTTCCTGCTTATTTTCTTCGATACTATTATGACAAGCAACCCAGCCAATCCAACGAGAAGAGCGTGCCAAGAAGCCTGATCTATGTTTTGAATTAGTGCTACAACCGATTGATAAATATTTTCAGAACGTGGTAATTTAAGTCCTAATAAATGTTTCAACTGGGAAATCGTTATGATAACAGCAGCGGCAGAAGTAAATCCACTTATCACTGGATGCGAAAGGAAATTCACCAGAAATCCCATTTTGAAAGTGGCCAGAATTATTTGGAAAAAGCCTGCGATTAAAGCTGTGACAATAGCCAGTTGAATATATTCTGAGGTAAAGGGATCAGCGATTTGAGAAAGCCCCGAAAAAACTATAATAGATACCAAAGCCACAGGACCAACGGAAAGTTGTCTTGAAGAACCGAAAATTGGGTAAATAAGCAAAGGGAACAAGCCTGCATAAAGACCATAGATTGCAGGTAGTCCAGCTAGGATGGAATAAGCCATGCCTTGTGGAACAAGCATGATGGCCACTGTCAATCCCGCCATTAAATCTTTGCGAAAAGATTTAGAATCGTAATCCTTAAGTTGGCTTATGATTGATGTGAGCATAAAATATTACTTACCTACAAGACTTGGACAATTTCCCTCCACTGGAAAAGTTGATTCTTTAATATCATCAAATTTCCCTTGAACATTAATAAGTTTGGTAAATCCACGCGCCATTAATATAGAAGCCGCAACCGTAGAGCGATATCCAGAGCGACAATGCATGAAGTAAGTTTCTTTTGGGTCTATTTCTGACATATAATCATTGATGAAATCCAACGGAAAATGCTGGGCAAAATCTATATGAGAGGTCTCCCATTCTCCAGGTTTTCTAACATCCAAAACTTTTATTGCCTGATTATTTCGAAAGTCATCAACGAACTCAGATACATTAATCGTTTTCATTTTAGTTACCTCATTCCCTGCAGCCAACCAAGCATCAATTCCGCCCTTTAAATATCCTAAACTATTATCGTAACCTACTCTGGCAAGTCGCTTCACTGTCTCCTCCCCTCTTCCTTCTGGAGCAATTAAAACGATCTTGGTATCCAGATTCGTCACTAAAGAACCAACCCAAGGCGCAAAACTTCCATCCAGTCCAATGAAAATAGATCCAGGGATAAATCCTTTGACGAATTCCTCTTTGTCTCGCACATCTATAAGTAATACTTCTTCCATTCCGGCTAAAGCTTCAAATTCTTTTACCGATAAAGGTTTTGCCCCTTTTTCCAAAACAAGATCAATTGAAGCAGAACCTGATTTATTTAATTGTGCATTTTTTGCAAAGTATTGAGGAGGAGGTAATAATCCATCGGTTACCTCTTTTATAAACTCTTCTTTACCCATATCTGCGCGAAGGGCATAATTTGTAGCCTTTTGATTGCCCAGCGTATCAAAAGTTTCTGCGCTCATGTTTTTTCCACAAGCGGATCCAGCACCATGTGCAGGATAAACAATTACATCATCCGGTAGAATCATAATTTTTTCACGCAGGCTATCATATAACCAGCCTGCTAAATCTTCTTTAGTTAGATTCGTAGCCTTCTGAGCTAAATCTGGTCTTCCGACATCTCCAATAAATAATGTATCTCCTGTAAAAATTGCATGTTCTTTTCCATTCTCATCTATAACTAAATAGGTAGAACTTTCTGGTGTATGTCCAGGCGTATGTATGACTTTAATTTTAATTTTTCCTACTCGTAATATTTCGCCATCTCGTGCTTCGTGCTTCTCAAAATTAGTTTTAGCACCAGGTCCAAATACAATTTGAGCGCCAGTTTTTTTGGCCAAATCTAAGTGACCAGAAACGAAATCTGCATGAAAATGAGTCTCAAGAATGTATTTTATTTTGACGTTTCTGGCTTCAGCCCGCTTCAAATAAGGTTCTGTTTCCCGAAGAGGATCAATCACTACTGCCTCTCCATCAGACTCAATGAAATAGGCTCCCTGAGCCAAACATCCTGTATATATCTGTTCAATCTTCATAAATACACTAAATTCCAGCAAAAAATCTGTGGCAAAAGACGGAAGATTCGCTGATTTATTCAAATATCCTCAAAAATAGAGGGTTAGAAAAATTTATTGCCCTCCTATTATGGTTTGGGATATGGACTTAACAGAAAAAGATGTGGAATTGTTATTTCTATAAATGGACAAAAAAAGCCCCAAGGTAAATACCTCAGGGCTTTCAGTCATAATCTACTTCTAAAAAATATTATTGCTTAATAATGACCAATCGCTGAGTGGCTAATTTTCTGCCCTCATACTTAACAGTCACTAAGTAAGTTCCTTCATTTAGAATACTAGTATCAAAAGGAAGAGGTACTTCTGGTGCTGCTCTATAAAAGCGCTGCATAGAAATTCTTCCTAAAGCATCATAAAATTCAATTGTTACTGGAAGTCCAGAGAATGATTTCAAGTGTACATAAACCTGATCGCTCGTTGGATTAGGGAATACAGTAAACTGATTGAAATCACCTTCGAATATCACCATACGTTTTCCTGTAAAAATGTAAGTTCCATCCGTATGAACTTGCTTCATTCGGTAATAGCTTACACCTGAGTAAGGCTTCACATCTGTGGTGGTATAGGTATTGAAGTCCTCGTTTTCGAATCTGTTATCAACAGTGGTTAATTCTTCGAAATTATCTCCATCAATTGATCTTTCGATTACGAAGTAATCGTTAACTAGCCCTGTGTTTGTTCCCCAAAGAATTTCAACTTGTCTTGGTCCTTTTTGAACTGTGAAGTCCATTACTCTTCTTTGTCCGGAATTTCCGCCAAGAGAATTAGTAACATTGTAAAAATCTTCAACATCACATTCCAATTGCCAGTCTGCACTATAAAAAGCTACTTTCACAAAGTAAGTTCCTGTTCCCAGTCCATCGACAACTTGCGTTGAGGTGTTACAATCTCCAGCACATTTGAATACTTGAGACCAAGATTCATCAAATATTTGAATAGAGGTAATTGGTGCAAATTCTAACCCTTCTACAGTAATACTTCCATCACCCATTGTAATGTTGATATTATCACAACTTGTTCCTCCAATATTGTGAATTTTTCCTTCACAAGTGCATCCATCTGCTAAGATTACATCTTGAACTGTAACCGGATCTCCATCATCACAAGCTGTTCCAACTGCCATAGGGAAATTCACATCATTGTCGTCGCAATCAAGATCTGCACAAACACCGTCTCCATCGGCATCTCCTCCAAAGGAAGCACATGGATCACCATTCCCGCTAGTTACTTCAAAGTAATCTTCCACTGCGCAAATTGGCTGCCAGTTAGCTGTATAAAGTGAAACCTTAACAAAATAAGTTCCAGGATCTAATCCAGCAACTAGTTCAGTAGCATTACAATCTCCAGCACATTTAAATACTTGATTCCAGCTTGCGTTGAAAATTTGTACGGAAGAGATTGGAGATTCATTCAAATTAGTAACCTTAACATAACCATCACCCGCAACTATGCCAACATTACCACAATCAGGTCCAACTACGATAGGAGAACCTTCACAGGTACATCCATCTGACTGAATAACATCATTGTTCGTATTTGAATCGCCATCGTCACAACTTGTTCCAGCTATCGTCGGCAAATTAGGATCGTTATCATCACAATCATTATCTGCACAAACTCCATCGCCATCGGCATCGCCTCCGGCTAGAGCACAAGGATCTCCAATTGGACTTCCAGCACAAGAACATCCATCTGCTCCAATGATATCATTCATTGTCTCTGCATCTCCATCGTCACAACTTGAGCCTGGGGCTGCAGGAAGACTAGGATCGCTATCATCACAATCATCAGCAGCACAGTATCCATCTCCGTCGGCATCTCCTCCAGCATTTGCACAGGGATCACCACCTCTTACATTATAGAAATCTTCAACTGCACAAATCAATTGATAACTGGCCGTGTAAAAAGCCACCTTAACAAAATAAGTTCCTTCTGCCAATCCATCAACTACTTGTGTTGGATCATCACAATCAGCAAAGCATTTGAATTCTTGTCCCCAAGAAGAATTGAAAATCTGAATACTAGTTACTGGAGCATTTAATCCACTAATAGAAATATTTCCAACTCCAGGAGTTACAAGGATATCAGCACAATCTGGCTCGGTTGAAATTGGTGTTCCAGCACAAGAACATCCGTCAGTTCCGTATACATCATTTTCTGTAGTGGCATCACCATCGTCACAGCTGGTTCCAACCACTGCAGGTAGACTAGCATTGTTGTCGTCACAATCATCAGCGGCACATATTCCGTCTTCATCCATATCTGTTGTACAAGAAAATGGAAGTACCGTTACTTCAAAAGAACAAGTAGCACCGTTTCCGCAATAATCAGTATAGGTGAACTCAACCGTTGTTACACCAATAGAGTACATTGTTCCACTTTGTCCTCCTAAAGTTTGCTGAACATTACCACTTGTACCGGTATCACAATCTGTAGAGAAACCAGGACTTTGAAAGGTAACGATCGCACCAGCCGCACCCTGCTCAGCTTGGAAAACTAGATCTGAAGAACAATTACTAACGGTGATTGTAGAAGGTTCACCTGCGCAATTACAGTTGCCGTCTTCCTGATCATTAGTCGTTGTAAAGTCTCCATCATCACAAGCCGTTCCAGCTATAGGACATGGGAAAGCAAGAACAGTTACATTAATTGAGCAATATGCCAATCCTCCACATTCATCAGTAGCAACGTATTCGGTAGTTGTTGTTCCAATAGGGAAAGGAAATCCTCCTGTTCCTCCAGGTCCATTTTCTACAGTAACTACTACCACTCCAGAGGCACAATCAGTACTTGCACTAGGTAAATCATAAGTTATAGTATTAACAGTATTTTCTCCTTGAGCAGCAGTCACCGTAATGTCAATTGGACAAGTGATCGTTACATTTGAAGTAGCTGCAACAACAAAAACTTCAAAAGAACAAGTTTCTGTATTTCCACAAGCATCAGTTACTTCGAAAGAAACTGTGGTAATTCCTGTAGAAAATAAATCTCCACTGGCTGGACCAGCTGTTTGAGTCAGCGTATATCCACCAGGGCAATCTCCTGTTACTGTTGGTTCTGCAAAATTTACTGCTACATTTCCAACTCCAGGAGGCGAAGAGGCATTGATATCAGAAGCACAATTTATTGTTAAAACAGATGGTGTTCCTGTACAGTTACAACTTCCATCCTCCACATCATTAATTGTAGATATGTCTCCATCATCACAAGCCGTTCCAGCAGCTGGGCAACTAGGTGCAGAAATATTTACATTAAAAATACATATTTCAGTATTTCCACATTCATCAGAAACTAAATAAATAATTCTAGTCGAAGTTCCAACATCGAATGAGCTTCCCGAAGCAGGTCCTTCTAATTGATCAACATTCACTACTCCAGTAAAACAATCTGTTGTACCAGTTGGTGCATCCCAAGAAGCAGTAACAGAAGTTTCATTTAATTGAGCTTCGATATCTATATCACCAGGACAACCGGCAATATTTATAGAAGAAGGAGTAGCAACTACAGTAACGCTGAAGAAACAATTTGCAAAGTTTCCACAAGAATCAATAGCGTTATAACTTACTGCTTGCGCCCCATCTTTTACACGAATGATATCTCCAATATTTGGTCCAAGAACTTGTTCTAAAACAAGTCCGTCATTATAACAATTTGTAGAGGCCGTGATTGTATTCCAAGTGACAGGAGCACTAGTCGCTCCAGGTAAAGTATTGATAATAACGTTTCCAGGACAATCCGAAATTGTAATTTCAGAAGGCGTTTGATCCACAGTAACTTCGAAAACACAAATCTCTTGATTGCCACAATCGTCAGTCACTTGGTAAGCAACTTCAGTTACCCCTACTACAAAGTCATCTCCATTTTGAGGTCCACCAATTTGAGTAATGACTGGAGGTCCTGCTGGGCCACTTCCCGATCCAGCCGAGCAAGAAATTTCCATTACATACTCAAAACTCGTAGTTGCGAGTCGGTCTGTCCATTCCCCATGAGACTTTACCAATCTGGCACCATGATCAACTCCATTTCCATTAGGCTCTCCTGCCAACCAATTAGTATATCCTACTGCTTCACCATTTACCCATTGAAAGTTTGAAGGACTAGAAATTGTATTTAATCCTGTCCAAATAGAACCACTAGCAGGATTGATATTGTTTTGTATAAAATCATTTTCAGCCTGATCGCCAATAACGACCAAATGCCCTCCATTTGCAACACAATTAGCTTGCGCTGTATTCCATGAAGAAGCATTATGCGAACCATAATATTTAGAATCGTTGTATTCACCTATGAAAGTAAATCCCGAAATATTATTTGAAATATTGGAACATGCAGGTGGGCCATTAGAACATGGAATTTCCATGATTACTTCTGCAAGGAAAGATGAATTTCTGTCGGTCCATTTTCCATTAGATTTAAGAATTCGAGCATAATGTTCAGTACCTCCACCATTATTCGGTTCTCCAGCATTCCAATTTAAATAACTTGGAGTAGATCCAAAAATTGTTACGAAAGTTCCTTCGATAGCCTCGTCAGTAATTCCAAGCCATGCCCAATCGGCAAGTATATTATTTTGAAGGAATGTATTTTCTGCTGCGTCATCAGGAATCGCTAAATGTCCTCCATTTGCTTCAGCCAGCGCCTTTGCTTGTGCCCAAGTATAATCATTTGTATTTGAACAATAATATTTGCTGTCATTATATTCTCCCATGAAAATAAAACCCGGAATTGCATTCTGCTCCGAACATTGAGGAGAAGGTCTACATTCATTTCCGTTACCAGAAAGCATGATGTTTATATCTGCAAACTGAGGATTATTGTTCGTTTGTCTTGTAAGTGTCGGACCATTAGTTGGCTGCGAGTCTATACTTCCATCTAACCAACCACTTCCTCCAAAACCAACGGTTCCATCTGTGGCATTTGCTCCAGTTCCAATTTGAAAAGCCTCTCCAATTCTTGAGAAAGAAATTGAAGCTCCAGCCATGGTTCCAGTTCCAGTTGCCGTACCAGTAGTTTCAGTATAGTAATACCAATCAGAAGTATTAACGGTTAAACAAAGATGATCCTTAGGTACTCCTGGAGCTGTATAAGTTCTACCTGAAAGTGTGAAATCTAAATCAAAAGTATAATTCGAATTAGCAATATGAGCAGCATGAGCAGTAAAAGATGCCGTGCCATCTTCATATTCTGTAAGTGTTGCATTAGATATGGCATAATTATCACCAACTCCCTCCAACTTCAAATAAAATCCGTAAACGATACCATTATTACATTGTGTTGTATTTGAAGCTGTCATAGTAGAACAAACTTCTCCACCAGTTCCTACACAAGTGGTAGTCGCATTCTGAGGAGCGACCCAACTTGCAGGAGCAGAGGTTGCGCCAGGCAAAGTAGAAACAGCAATATCATCTGGGCAAGAAAAATCAATATCCGCATCGTCTATAGCAACGATTGGTGCCACATAGGGTAAAATTGTTACCACGGCATCACAAGAAGAAGATACACCTAAATTGTCAACAATAGTTAAAGTAACTAAACTTGATCCAAGGTCAGCAGTAGTGAAATCAGTTTTGCTTACTGTGATGCTATTGAGAGAAGTACCACAACTTCCATATGAGCCTTTGTCCACTTGACTAGCTTGAAGTGAAGCTTCACCATTTGCATCCAAACTTAGAAAAACTCCAGGAAGACATCCTGCGACAGGTGGCTTAGTTTGATTAAGGTTCGTGTATTCATTTCCAAATTCCAAATTGGTCCAACTAACATTTCCATCAAGTAGGAAAATTAATCCATCATTCAAAACTGGTGCAGCAATCGTATTACCTCCATTTTGAATTAAAGTACCACAGATAGAAAGCGTAATAGTTCCGTTGTTCGTAACCGAATTATTATTGGTAAGCGTTCCGCCATCCTTAATTTCAAGCATATCGTTATTAATAATGGTTGCATCATTAATCAAAGAACCCGAAACATCAAACATTCCATTGTTTGTTATATTAG
>CALGJW010000427.1 GCA_937930025.1 uncultured Saprospiraceae bacterium
TGGAGGAAGATTTGAACCAAGATTTCAATTCTGATGCTAAAAAGGAAGCATATTTTCAACGCATTGATTGTACAATCGGTTTATTCGCAAGTCCATTGCTTGGCAAGACTGCCAATTTTTTGAAAATGGGTACTGGAGCTAGTACTGATTATACTATCACAAATAAAAACAACTTTTACTTTGGGTTGGGCACTAAATATTTTCGAAACTATTTAAAAAGGCTTTATCCGTTTGTTGAATTAAGAAGACAAGCCAATCGGAATAGAACAACTTTGAACGAACTGATTTTGGGAAAACAATTTGGCGCCTTTAGGCTGCAGTCCGAATTTGGTTTTATTGCACATAGTTATTTGGCCCGCTCAAGTGATATTCCTCGAAAAGAAAGACGGTTAAAGGGATTTAGCCCCGGAGCTAAATTTATCTATTCTCTGGAAATCGGAAAAAATATTGAAAACAATAAATTTAATTCTGATTGGCTTATGGCAACATATATTGATTTTAACCTGGGCATAAGACACCTATTTTTTTCTCTGAAGGAGATCAATGGGTATATGTTAGAATTAGGGATAAGCGCTAGAATGGGACTTAAAAGAAAGGATAAATTGAAGTCAAGCGGTATGGAATAACTTAATAGAAGTAATCTTATCGGCTATCCAAGAATCTCATTTTTTTAATACCTTCACCACCCAATGAAGGATGCAACAACCAAAGAAAATTTACACCCCAGGAATCTCCACAACAAAGGCTATGATTTCAACCTATTGCTGCAAGCAGTACCGGCGCTTAAGCCATTATTAGTCAAAAATAAATCTGGCAAGGACACCATTCTTTTTTCAAATCCTGAAGCGGTACTGCTACTTAACACGGCCTTGCTAAAACATCATTATAAAATCGAACATTGGGAAATCCCCAAAGGATTTCTATGTCCTCCCATTCCCGGCCGCTCAGATTATTTGCATTACTTGGCTGATATACTATCTGATGGAATTGATAAAAATATTCCAAAGGGAAATAAAGTCCAAGTCTTAGATATCGGCACAGGCGCCAATTTGATTTATCCCTTGCTAGGGAATAAGTTATACGGTTGGTCCTTTTTAGGAACGGATAGTGAAAAAATAGCGATTGCAAATGCAAAGAAAACTATCCAAAAGAATAAACTATCTAAGGAAATTCAATTGAAGCATCAGCAAAAAATAGGACGGATATTTCACGGGATAATAGAACCTACAGACTATTTTGATGTAGCCATGTGCAATCCTCCCTTTCATGATTCTGAATTATCGGCCTCAGCTGGTACGCAACGCAAATGGAAGCATCTCGGTAAAAAAGATAAAACTGTCAAAAATTTTGGTGGGAAAAATAATGAGTTGATTTATCCGGGTGGTGAAATTTTATTCATTCAAAAGATGCTGGACGAAAGTACCACATTCAGCAAGCAAGTATTATGGTTTTCAACGCTGGTTTCCAAGGCAGACAACCTACCAAAATTGAACCGGAAGTTGGATAAAATAAAGGTCTCTGATAGAAAGGAAATATCCATGTCCCAAGGGAATAAGCAAAGTAGAATTTTAGCTTGGAGCTTTTTCGATAAAAAGCAGCAAGCGGCCTGGAAAAAATTGAGGTTCTAATTTTTTTCTTCCCTCTTTTTATTTTTATTAATTTAAGGGTTCAATCCTCATCCTATGAAAAGACGATCCTTCCTTCAGACCGCAGCCCTTGGTACCGCAGCTTTGGCGCTTCCAGCTTGTTCAACAGCGAATACTCCTTCTGATTCTAAGAAAATTGGTGTGGCATTGGTGGGCCTTGGTTATTATGCATCCAATCTTTTAGCTCCGGCCTTACAGCTCACGAAACATTGTGCGCTACGCGGAATAGTAACTGGAACACCCTCTAAGATTCCAACTTGGCAAAAGAAGTATGGCATTGAAGATGGAAATGTTTACAACTATGAAAACTTCCATGAGCTTGCAAATAACGACTCCATCGATGCAGTATATATCGTATTGCCAAATACATTACATGCGGAATATGCGATAAAAGCAGCAGAGGCCGGAAAGCATGTTTGGTGCGAAAAACCGATGGCTACGACTGTGGCAGATTGTCAAGCGATCATTGATGCCTGTCGTAAAAATAAAGTGAAGCTTACTATCGGTTATCGTTGTCAACATGAGCCCAATACCAAAACAATTATAGGTTGGAGAAAAACAAAACCTTTTGGGGCCATAAAAAACATTGTGGCAGAAGCTGGTTTTCGTTCAAATTTTCCTGCTGATAATTGGAAGATGAGTGGACCGATGTGCGGAGGGGCGATCTGGGACATGGGAACCTATCCGATCAACGCGGCAAGATATGTGAGTGGCGAATTCCCAATTGCCGTTACTGCAAGACATGAAAATGATCGCAAGGATATCTTTACTCAGGTGAATGAGACCACCTTCTTCGATTTAGAATTTCCTTCTGGAGCAGTTGCTAATTGTAAAACGACCTTTGGAGCAAACATCAATGACCTTCAAGTTACCTGTGAAAATGGATCTTATGGACTCAGTCCATTTCAGTCTTATGAAGGAGTAAAAGGATTGGCCAGTGATGGCACTTTGTTAAATAAAACCACTGAAAATCAACAAGCAGCGCAAATGGACAATGATGCCTTGGCTATTTTAAATAATACGGAGGTATTAGTGCCAGGAAAGGATGGCTTGGAGGATGTGCGAATAATTGAAGGGATCATGAAGTCAGCAGCAAGCGGAGCGCGCGTTGTATTTTAATTGACTTTTCATCTATATCCAAAATTTTTAGAGTAAAATATCTTGGAGCTTCCAAATTGATTGGTTTTGTGGCATAGGGATGCTGAATTATTTAACTTGCAGCAATGCAGGCATTCCAATTTTTAATTAAGCTCACCAATCGATACGTCGTGATCCTCTTGGCGCTTCTTTTCGGGATGAATGGAAATGCTCAAATAACCATCAACGAAGTCTCTTCCAAAAACAACCAAGCGATATTAGATGAATTTGGGCAATCTTCTGATTGGATAGAATTGTACAATTCAGGAAATTCGTCTGTCTCCTTAAATGGTTTATTTATCACGGATAATCCAGAGAATAAATACAAATGGCAGTTCGGCAATCTGAACATTACAGGAAATGGTTATTTATTAATTTTTGCTTCAGGAAGATCTACAAGTAGTTCTAATACACATATTGATTTCAAATTATCTGGGCAAGGAGAATATGTTGGATTATTTAATACCGATGGAAGCCTGATTGATGAAACTCGAATTCCTCAGCTATATGATGATGTGAGTTATTGTCGAATTCCGAATGGAGTTGGTACATGGGTTTATGCTGAGATACCCACCCCAAATCAATTTAATCAACCCGCAGATGTTATTCAGCAGTCCAATCCACCTGCGATTATTTTTTCAGAATTTTTCAATAGTGAAAAAACAACCATTGAAATGCAGGGGGACGGAAATGTCCATTACACCATTGACGGAAAATTACCTGATGAATCAGACTTTTTATATCAAGGGCCGTTTGAGATAAGTAATACAACCACTATAAGATGTCGAGCTTTCGAGCAAGGAAAGATTCCTTCTACAATTGTTACAAAAACGGTTTTTGTAAATGTTGAACATGATCTGCCAATAGTTTCTTTGGTGAGTGATCCTATAAATCTTTGGGATGAAAACGAAGGGATCTTAGTGGATGGACCCAATGCGGATTCTGTATTTCCATTTTTTGGAGCAAATTTCTGGTTGGATAAAAGTAGCCCTATAGACGTATCTTTTTTTGATGATGCCGAAAATTTATTGTTCCAACAAGAAAGCAAGGCTGAGGTTCACGGCGGAAGAGGAGCAAGGACATTGCCTCAAAAACCGTTGAGATTAACGGCTACGAAAACCTATGGTCCTGAATTATTCAATTATCAACTTTACGATTATCGACCCATTCAAGCTTATAAAAATATAGTCTTGAGAAACGGAAGCGGAGATTGGGACTACGGCCATATTCGGGATGCCTATTTATGTAAACATATAGAAACAGAAGGCTTAAATATTGATGTTCCCGGGTACCGACCAGCTGCGGTTTATCTCAATGGAGATTACTACGGATTAATGAATATACGAGATAAGCTAGATGAGTATTTCTTAAATGAAAAGTATGGAACAGATCCAGAACAGGTAGATTTTTTAGAAAGAGATTCCATTGTATTAAATGGTGACTTTGATGTCTTTTTGGAGATGCTTGATTTTGCTACTCAAAATGATCTCTCTATTCAGGAAAACCTAGATTCCGTTGCAAAGCTTTTTGAATTGGAAGAAGTCACCGATTACTTCATTCTGGAAACTGCTTTGAACAATTATGATTGGCCCCAGAATAATATTAAATATTGGAGAGAGAAAAAAGCTGGAGCTATATGGCGATATGTTTTGTTTGATTTAGATGGCTGCTGTGGAAGGCATCCCTGGAGCGAAGCGAAACGAGATAATTTCGGCTCTCGGTTTGCAGAGTATCCGGACAAGTTTATTATTCGATTGATGACTTCCTTGTTTGAAAATGAAAAATTTAAAATCAATTTTTTAAATCGATATGCTGATATACTGAATACTAGTTTGCGAGAGGAATATATGGAGGAAGTTACTATTGAAGCGACCGAAAAGGTGTCCAGTGAGATGAAAAAGCACTATACTGTTTGGGCTGGATCATTTAATACTTGGGAAGAATATCGCATTCCACGTCTAATTGAGTTTTTTCAAAAACGCCCTGACTTCGCTAGGGAATATTTGATTAATTTTTTCGACCTAAATCCTAATACTGTAAATCTCCAATTTTCTGTGTTTCCTGAAAATGCAGGAGCTGTCTCAGTAAACACACTTTCTCCGGAAGTTCCGTGGGACGGTATCTACTTTTCAGATATTCCAATTGATGTTTCTGTTGTACCCAACTCGGGATATGAATTTAGCCATTGGCAATTTGAGCAATCCGAGCTACAGCCAAATGGCTTATCTTTTAGCAGTATTTTTTCTGAGGATGATAATCTTGTTGCAGTATTTAAATCTGGAACAAATGAAGAAGGAGTACAAATTTATCCCAATCCAAGTAAGGAAGCAATCCAAGTGATTTTACCCAAAGGCTTTATTGCTGAAAGTATGTCTATAGTTGATCCACTAGGAAGGGAAATAAGGACTTACGAAACCTTTCAGGCTAAAATTGATGTTTCTGGTATGGAGCCGGGAGTGTATTTTTTATGGCTTCAAAACAGCCAAGGAGAAGTTGTTAGCAGCACACTGCTCATAGATAATTAGGGACATTTACCCAGTGCTACTGGAATCAATCCAATGTTCATCATCCTTCGATACTAATTTCCAAAGACGGAGGACCTTGTTTTCTCCTTAAAATAATTTTCACCCATTCGGGTGTGTTAGCTTTCCAGCATGTAAAGCATCTTTGTTTAAATGATTTTCCTTTGAAAAAGCAATGTAGTTATAGGAAGTTAAATCATAGCTAGGAAGAACTAGCATTATTTTATAATAAAAGTTGCCAATCCCTATGAAAGTAAGGCGTTTATACCCAAGATTTAAAAGACAACCTATTCCATTAGAATCAATGAAAAATAGCATGGAGGAATTGGATTCGCTCCTAGAAAATCATTATAAATCTAATATTGCTGAAAATTCCTACTCTCCTTTATTAAATTTTTGGATGCGATGCATGAAGTTGTTAACTTACAAAGCGTGAAATAAAATTAGCAAGAATATGTAATTCAAGCAGCTGCTTTATCCTTTTTGCGAACGACTCCAAAACCATGAAAATTACTTTATTTTCCATGTTGTTATTTTTATCCTTATCGGTTTCCGGTCAAGGGCAAAAGTCTCTGGCTAAGGCTAATAAATTTTTGGAAAGCGAATCCTATGATCTAGCGGCAGCGGAACTTGAAAATTTACTAAAAGAACAAGGAAATGAATTGGAGCTAGAATCTAAACTGGAAGTATATGATAAGCTCTCAGGTTGTTTTGGAAAATTAAAACAACAAGAAAAACAAATCGAATTCTTGAATAGGATATTGGAGCAAGCGGACCCAAATAAAGACACCCTGCTCATTCGTAAGACACATTATACTTTGATCGATGAGATTTATTTGGAAAAAGATATCTATAAGGCTTTAGCGCTGTCGTTGAAGGCGGAGGATTTTGAAAAAAATTATGGAAGTGATTATGAGTATGCATTATTTCTTCAGACAACGGCTGGGATTTTCCACTATATGCAACAATTTGATAAAGTTCCAGAAAAATACTTAACGGCTTATCACATCACAGATGACCCTGAGGTTAAGTTTGAATCTGTAATTTCTTTGGCAACTACCTATAGAGAGGAAAGGGTGGAATACGCTGACTCGCTATTTAACTTAGCAATTGAAATGTCTGCAAATCTTGATTCCGCAAGATATAGTCAATCAAATTTTGGATATGGACAATTTCTAATGAGGATTGGAAAGAATCAAAAGGCTAGCAAGAAAATTTTAACTGCGATTGAAACTAAACCTAGGTCTAAAGAATTTGATCTAAGTCGCATATCATGTTATGTCTTGTTGGCTGATATATTTAATAAAATTAATAATATTGATAGAGCTTCCTATTATATAGAACGAGCAGTAAAGTTGGCTGAAAAAAGAAAGTATTCAAGTCGTAACGGAAGCGTGGCTTTTACATATGGTCGAATATTGATGATTCAAGGAAAAGAGAAATTGGCTTATCAAGAATTTTTAAAAGCTGAAAAATATTTTAAGCGGACAAATAGAGTGCAAAACTATATTACCGCTGTATCTGAACTTGGAATTATAGATTTAAGAAATAATGAATTAAGTAGTGCCGAAAAGAGATATGAAAATATCAAAGGAGTATTAAACGAAGTGAATGTAGGGTTCGCTGTAGTGTTTGAATCATTTAAGGCATTGTTGTTATTGGAAAAGAAAAAATATAACCAAGCCATTCTTTTGGCTGAGAAGACTTATGAAAAGTGTAATTCCAATGAAGATCCTGCTGGTAAAATGAAAACATTGCAGATTTTAACCAAGGCCTACCGAGCTACTGGAGATTATGTAATGGCGCTTAGCAGTTTAGATGCTTTTCATGAAATTAAAGATTCCGTCTTTCAATCTTCCCAAAATCAAATCGTTTTTGACTTGGAATCTCAATATAAGCGCAAGGAACAAGATCAATCTTTAGCATTGCTCAATGTTGAAAATAAACTATCGACTGAAAAGCTATCAAGACAAAAATTTGTTATTACCATTGGTGCAATTGCCCTAGGTTTAATTTCCTTATTGTCATTTTTTCTCTTCTCCCTATACAAACGAATTAATAATCAAAAGCAAATTATACAAAAAGCATTATCAGAAAAAGATGTCTTGTTACGTGAGATACACCATCGAGTGAAAAATAATCTACAACTAGTATCAAGCCTACTAACCTTGCAATCTAGATCCATCACTGATGAATCTGCTATTGCTGCAATCAACGATGGCAAAGCAAGAGTTCGATCAATGGCTTTAATTCACCAAGATTTATACAACAAAGAAAATCTAACAGGAATTTCTGTCAAGAGTTATATTGAAAAATTATCTAAAGAAATATTTCACACCTATAATATTAGTGAAGAGATGGTGAAATTAGATCTAGACGTGGAGGATATTGAATTGGATGTAGAAACAGTAGTTCCTTTGGGTCTGATTATTAACGAATTGATTACTAATAGCCTAAAATATGCCTTTCCTGGAAACCAGGAAGGTAGCATTGAGATTTCCTTAAAGGAAAAAACTGGAAAATTGGTGTTGCTATTAAAAGATAACGGGATAGGATTAGATCCTAAAGAATTTCAAAATTCTTCTTCTTTCGGAAATCGATTAGTAAATATATTAACTGAACAACTGGACGGATCTATTGCGGTCACTTCTGAAAATGGAACCTTGGTTTCTATCCAAATTAATAGTTATAATATAGCGGCATAGAACTAAACAAACATAGCGAACTACTCCAAAACCATGAAAAGTATTTTAGTCTTAATCTTATTCACATTATCCTTGCCTACTATAGGTGTGGGTCAAGCTACTTTGGTTAATGCGATCGAATTGATGGACAATGGATCGTATGATCTAGCTGCTGAGGCCTTTGAAAAAATGCTGGTGAAAGAAGGAGACGCTTTGGATATGGAAAGAAAATTACTTGTGCGTAAGAACCTTGCTAATTGTTATGGAAAGTTAGAGCAACAAGAAAAGCAAATCGAGCAACTGGATAAAATCATACGGGAAGCCGACTTAGAACAAAATACAATTCTCGTTCGAGAAAGCTATAAAGTATTAATAGAGGAGATCTACCCGTTTAGGGATGTTAATAAAACAATGGAGTTGAGTCAAGAAGCTGAGGCATTTGAAAAAGAATATGGAGACAATGACAGCTATGCTAGAATGCTCTTAACAACAGGAGGAATTTATTACTATTTGCAACAATATAGCAAAGGTTTACAAAAATATTTAGAAGCATATGAGGTGGCCGAACTTCCAAGATTGAAAATGGAAGCATTGCTTTATTTGGCTGATTCGAATCGGAATGACGAGATGGATTTTTCTGATTCTCTGTTTAGGAAAGCTATTGGAATTGCTGAATTATTAAACGACTCTTTGGCTTACAGTACGGCTTATGGTCAATTTGGAAATTATTTATTGAGAAAAGGAAAACAACAAGAGGCCATTGAAAGCATTTTAATTGCTATTGACTATCGACCAAAATCAAAAATATTTGACTTCGTTCGCATTCAAAATTATACAACCATTTCTCAGTTATTTTATGGAATTAAAAATTTTAATAGAGCAGCTTATTATATCGAACGAGCCATTGACTTGGCAGAAAAAAGAAATTATTCATCTCGAAATGGGACAGTAGCCTTCGTTTATGGTCAAGTTTTAGCGATTCAAGGAAAAGATGAATTGTCCTATCAGGAATTTCTGAAAGCAGAAAAATATTATAAAGAAAAAGGAAAAACGCGTAAATATATCAATACAGTATCTGAGCTTGGAATTATTGATCTTAATAAAAATGATTTGCAAAAAGCAGAAAAAAGATTTGAAGTTGTAAAAGCAGAATTCAATTATGATAAAATTGGATTTTCAGTAAGGGTAGGAAAATTTGAAACTTTGATGTTTCTAAAGAAACGTCAGTTCGATGAAGCCATTACTGTAGCACAGAAAACATTCGAAGACTGCGATAATTCGGAAACAGCTACATGCAAAATGGTCATGTTGGAGCTTTTAGCAAAGGCTTACCGAGCTTCAGGGAATACAGCAAAGGCTATTAGTGTTTTGGAAGCCTATCATGAAATCAAAGATTCCGTCTTTCAATCTTCTCAAAATCAAATCGTTTTTGACTTAGAATCTAAATACAAACGAAAGGAACAGGATCAATCTCTAGCGCTGCTCAATGTTGAAAATAAACTATCGACTGAAAAGTTATCAAGACAAAAATTTGTTATTACCATTGGTGCAATTGCCCTGGGTTTAATTTCCCTTTTGTCCTTTTTTCTATTCTCCCTTTATAAAAGAATTAATAATCAAAAACAAATTATACAAAAAGCACTATCAGAAAAAGATGTCCTTCTGCGCGAAATACACCATCGAGTAAAAAATAATCTACAACTAGTATCAAGCCTACTAACCTTACAATCTAGATCTATCACTGATGAATCTGCCATTGCTGCAATTAATGATGGTAAAGCAAGGGTGCGTTCCATGGCACTAATCCATCAAGATTTATACAATAAAGAAAACCTGACGGGCATTTCTGTCAAGGGTTATATTGAAAAATTATCTAAAGAAATATTTCATACTTATAATATTAGTGAAGATATCGTGCAATTAGAGTTGCACGTAGAAGACATTGATCTTGATGTGGAGACGGTGGTTCCATTGGGTTTAATAATTAACGAGCTCATTACCAACAGTCTTAAATACGCCTTTCCTGAAAACCAGAAAGGAAACATTGAAATTTCTTTAAAGGAAAAAGCAGGAAAGTTGATTTTAAAATTAGAAGATAATGGAGTAGGACTGGATCCTAGTGAATTTCAAAGTGCGACTTCTTTCGGGAATCGGCTTGTAAATATATTAACAGATCAATTGGATGGGAAAATATCTGTAAGCTCCGAAAACGGCACTTTGGTTTCTATAGAAATCAATAGTTATAACATAGCAGCATAAATAAAAATTATGGCAAACGAACGCATTTTTATTTTAGAGGATGAAGCATTAATCGCTGAGGAGATTGCTTCTACTTTGGAAATTCTTGGATATCAAGTAATAGGCCGAGCTCGTTCGGCAGACGCAGCGTTGGATAAGCTAGCTAGCCTTCAGCCCGATTTGGCATTGTTGGATATTAACGTAAAAGGAGTGATGACTGGAATAGACGTAGCTAAGGTTATTCTCAAAAAATATCAATTTCCATTTATCTACCTAACCTCTTATTCTGATCAAAAAACTTTAGAACAAGTAAAGCCTACCATGCCTTATGGATATATCGTCAAGCCATTTACGGACAAAGATTTAAAATCAAATATTGAATTGGCGCTTTTCAAATATGCACAAGATGCTGCTCCCATGTTCCCAAGTATTGATGCTGTTAATGAAAAATTGATTTCACAAATAAATACGCGGGAGTATGAAATTCTTGAATCTCTGTTTGAAGGCCTGACTTACAATGAAATTAGCGCTAAGTTGTTTATCAGCATTAACACAGTCAAATCGTATCAAAAAAATCTCTTTTCAAAATTAGGAGCAAAAAGTAGGTCTGAAGCCGTGCGTTTGGTTTTAGGAAAGTAGTTTTCCAATAAGTTCAATTCGCTTCGCTGCAATTGTCTATCGACGCAATGTCGAAAAACGAATTTTTCAAATATTTCTACCCCGCGTTTTCGACTCAAAATATATTCGTCCCTAGCACCTAGAACCCCTTCACGAAAATTCGATTCTAAACATTTTTGACTCAAAATAAAATTCGTCCTTTGGACCCATTGGATTCAAAACCTATTCGTTTCAAAATAAATTCGTCCCTAGAACCCAGCACCTCCTCAAAACCTATTCGACTCAAAATAAATTCGTCCCTAGAGCCCAGAACCCAGCACCTCCTCAAAACCTATTCGACTCAAAATAAATTCGTCCCTAGAGCC
>CALGJW010000428.1 GCA_937930025.1 uncultured Saprospiraceae bacterium
AAATGGATATAACTGCACGCGCAGCAGCAGGAACCCTCTCTGCGGTTTTTGGAGAAAGAACCTTGGCTATTGATTCTTTGAGACGTGGACAAGGTGTCAAATGGGCAGCAGAAAATGCCATAGAAGGTTGGAAATCAGACGAAAATTTCTATTTGTTAGAAAATTATACTGCTGGTGTAAATGCTTTTAAAAATACTGTTTCTGAGCGCGAAAAATCTTTAGAATTTAAGCTTTTTGACCAAGAATTACCCAATTGGACATCTGAAAAATCTGCATTGGTGGTTAAAAGTATGGCTTTGAGTTTGTGTTCCCGAAATTTTGATATTCCTGCTACCAACACACTTGAAATATTGGGAAAAGACCGTTTTGATTTCTTTTTTCCAGATTGGAATTCTAAACAATCACCAATTATTCCAAGAGGTACAGAATGGACGTTTTCTGACTCTTTGGTATCTGTAGAAAATTCAAAATATAATACTTCCAGAGGCTTTATTCCTCATGAACCATTCGAATTACCACCAGAAAATAACGGAAGTAATAACTGGGCTATTTCTGCAGAAAAATCAGCTACTGGAAACCCAATTTTGTGTAATGATCCGCACTTAAATTTGACCCTGCCAGCTATTTGGTTTGAGTTACAAATTCATACGCCAGATTTTAATGCTTATGGCGTTTCAGTTCCTGGAATACCGGGTATTTTGATTGGTTTTAACGAAAATATCGCTTGGGGAGAAACGAACGTTGGACATGATTTGGTGGATTGGTACAAAATGGAGTGGACGGACGAAAAGAAGAACGCTTATCGTTTTGATGATGACATTGCCGTGCCGACTATGCGTGAAGAATTAATTTATGTGAAAGGTAGATCAGAACCGATTAGAGATACGGTTGTCTACACGCATTTTGGTCCAATTACTTATGCTGACCCCAATCATCCAAATGCAGATTTGGCGATGCGTTGGATCGCACATGATAAGCCAGATGTATTTGAATTTCAGACCTTTATCGACCTTGCTAAGGCAAAGAACCATGCAGATTATGTGGAAGCCTTAAAACCATATGTAAGTCCTGCACAAAACTTTGTTTTCGCGAGCAAAGAAGGAGATATAGCTATTACGGCAAATGGACGTTTCCCAATAAAGAAGAAAGGTCAAGGGCGCTTTGTTTTAGCAGGCAATACCTCTGAAAATGAGTGGCAAGACTACATTCCAAGAGAACAAATTCCGCAGGTGAAAAATCCTGCACGTGGCTTTGTTTCTTCAGCCAATCAGCATACAACAGACCCGTCTTACCCCTATTATTTTAACGGAGGTTTTGCGGATTATAGAGGTAGATATCTGAATAGGAAATTAGCGGAAAAATCTAAATTTACTATTGAAGATATGATGGCATTACAAGCTGATAATTACAGTTTGAAAGCAGAAGAAGCATTGCCATTATTAATTGCCAATTTGAATGAAAAAGAATTGAATACAACGGAGCAAGGTTTATTATCTGTTTTGAAAAAATGGAATTATCGTTATGATGCAGATGAAGTTGCGCCCATTATTTTTGATGCGTGGTGGTCGGAATTTTATAAGACTGCTTGGGATGAATGGTCGGATGCTGATGTCGCTTATTTACAGCCCGAAGAATGGCGTACAATTGAACTCATGGAAACTCATCCAGAATTGAGTTATTGGGATATAAAAGGCACGGTCGCCTTGGAAAATATCAATGCGCTTTCTTTATTGACTTTCAAGAATACAGCTGCCAAGGTTTTAGATAAATTGGCGGTAGAAGGTATGAATTACACCCAAGATAAGGAGTTTTTTATTCCTCATATGGGTAGATTAAAGCCTTTCACGAGAACTGATTTAGCTATCGGTGGTACATCCAACGCCCTGAATGCCAATCGTCCCGGCAATGGACCTTCGTGGCGTATGGTGGTTGAGTTAGGCGATGAAATAAACGCTTGGGGTGTTTATCCTGGCGGTCAATCTGGTAATCCTGCCAGTCCATATTTTGATAATATGGTGGACCAATGGGCGGCTGGGAAGTATTATAAATTGAACTTTTTGAAATCGCCAGAGGAGATAGGAGAGAAGGGACTTTTTGAGCAGAAATTTAATTGATAAAATATGAATAATCTAAAAGTATTTCTTTTGATTTTAGGATGTATAAGCTTTTCAAAAATGAATGGACAAGACCTTATTCAACATCAATGGAAAAATAGAATCTTAATCGTTCAGTCAACAGAAGGAATAAGTCCAATATATCAACAGCAGATAGCCGAATTTATGGACGCAAAAGAAGAATTTGCGGAGCGTAAACTGGTCTTATATCAAGTTGTCGATGACAAATACCGAATATTCGATTATCAAGCAGAAGAAAACAGCGAAGAGTGGAAGGCTGCGGCAGAAAATTTAAGTAAAGAGGATGATTTTCGAGTTATCTTGATTGGTCTGGACAGCGAGGTTAAATTGGGGCAGACAAAACTTTTAGGAAAGTCAGAATTATTCGAAATTATTGACGCAATGTTTATGCGGAAGAACGAATTGAAGAAGAAAAGTGAAGTCAAAAACTAAGGATTTTGTCTCTTAGTTTTTGACCTCATCTGCTTTAAATATCTTCAAATCTAAACCCATTCAAAAACGAATTAATATCCATTCTTTTCTTCCCTTGCAATTGCAAATCCTCCAAATAAATCCAACCGTCAGCCGTCGCAAAACGTAGATATTTCTTTTTATCTGTCTCGAACTCACCAGGCGCAACATCATGTTTCACAATCTCAGATTTCCCTTTAAAAACCTTCAATTTCTTTCCTGCAAAAGTCGTCCAAGCAATCGGATATGGATTCAATCCACGGATGAAATTACGGATACTTTCCGCTGATTGATTGAAATTAATCTCCGTATTTTCTGTCTTTAATTTTGGTGCTTTACAGACCAATGCTTCATTTTGAGGTTGCATGATAACTTCCTCTTTTTCAATGAGTTCGACCGTTTTTAGAACAGTTTCTGCGCCTAATTTCATCAGACGAGCATAGACAGAACCAGTAGTCTCTTCATCTCCGATAGCAATCATTTCTTGCAATATAATGTTACCCGTGTCAATCTCATGTTTGAGCATGAAACTCGTCACACCTGTCCGTTTTTCGCCATTGATAACTGCCCAGTGAATTGGAGCTGCACCACGATACTTAGGTAGGAGAGAACCGTGTAAATTGAAAGTCCCCATAGGCGGCATATCCCAGACCACGACTGGCAACATCCGAAAGGCAACGATGATTTGTAAGTCCGCTTTGAGGGCGCGCAATTCCTCGATAAAAGCAGGTGCTTTTAAGTTCTTTGGCTGCAAGATATTCAAGCCTTTTTCGACTGCATATTTTTTGACAGCAGATTGGATGACTTGTTTGCCACCACGACCGCCTAATTTGTCAGTAGCGGTGATGACACCGACAACATTGTAGCCATTTTTGACTAAGATATCTAAAGATGCGACGGCAAATTCGGGCGTGCCCATGAATACTATGCGGAGGTTTTTATTTTTTTTCAATATGTATGTATCTTTTGATGTAATTGCTCTTCTAAAGAAGTGTTTTGGAAGAGCAAAGGTTTAGAAAAAATCTCAGATTTCGTCAAATCTCTTTATTTTTCTTAGTTTACTAAAATGACTAAAAGTAAAAAACAGAGCAAAAAGCCTATCAGTAACAACGAACCATAATGATAAGAAGGCTGTTTTTCTATAAAAAGAGGAATTAGGCAAAAAATAAAGCCATATCCCATAAGTATAATTCCTCTCGTTCTATTTCTGGTAGTGGGTGAAAACGACTGATGTACCCTTATTACTCACAAGGTGACTTTGAGTCACCACGTGAGTATCCACCAATTTGACCCACTATCCTATTTCTTTCTCTATTATCTTTAGAGGCTTTAAAGTTAAAGTATTCCTTACCATTCTTGGTTAAAGAGTGGGCAACATAATCTCTTGAACCTTTTATTATCTTTATTGAAATTATATCACCTTCTTTGACTTCCTTCTTAAAAGCTGCATGATTGAAAGTATTATAATCTGACCCTGATATACTGAATTTACCCATAGTGCCTAAAAACTTTACTCTAATTTCTTCTTTTGTAGGTTTACTACCATAAGTACGATATTCTATAGATTCAACAGTTCTATTCTTTAATTGAGCCAATTCATTATTACTTCCTGAACTTATGGGCTTGAGACAAAGAAGCAAAAAGAGTAAAGAAATACCTGCTCCGATTTTGTACTCTTGCTGTTTTTCCTTCCAAGTTTTCATGGTAGTTGAACTAGATTAGATATTAATATTTTTCTTTTACCTATATATAAAGGCACCAATAAACCATGTCATCATTAATGTGATAAAGC
>CALGJW010000429.1 GCA_937930025.1 uncultured Saprospiraceae bacterium
TAAAATACTCGAACCGATTAATAGAACTTTGGACTTGGCTTTGAAAAAGCTAAGACTCACTCAAAAAATCATCGGGTAGAGTAGAAATGGTGTTTCCTCTTTACAGCAATCTGTCTCTTAGCTTCTTGCGATAGTTCTCAAAAAACATCCGATAATACCCCTATAGCTTCAAATACCAATTCCACTAATGAAGTATTATTAGCTTCAGAAGTTAATTGGACCCCGCTCAATCCCGCTCGTGGGGACCAAAGTCCTCAGGCAGGAACGCTTTGGGGCGACCGAAGTAAGGAGGTAGCAACGGGTTTTTTGGTAAAATTTAAAGATGGATTTTCTTCGCCGCCACACATCCACAATGTCACCTACCGCGGAATAGTGATTAGTGGACTAATTCACAACGACGACCCTGCTGCTGCAAAAATGTGGATGCCAACGTGTTCTTATTGGACACAGCCAGCAGGCGAATCTCATATTACTGCTGCCAAAGGAACAGAGAACATCGCCTTCATTGAAATCCAAAATGGACCCTACCTCGTCCGCCCTACTGATCAAGCATTTGACAACGGAGAGCGACCACTCAATGTGGATAAATCCAATATTGTTTGGTTGGATTTGCCTACCCAAACAACCTCTTCCAATCAGCCAAAATTAGCTTACCTCTGGGGTGACCCGCAAGGAAAGGAAGTGTATGGAACACTCATCAAACTGCCTGCTGGATTTTCAGGAATCATCCATAGTCAGGGTTCGGATTTTCGAGCGGTGGTCATTCAAGGACAACTACAATATCAGTTGAGTAAGGAGGCGAAAACTTTAGACGCTGGAAGTTATTTTAGTTCGAAGGAAGAATCGGTACATGAAGTTTCATCAAAAAAAGAAACTATTCTGTATATGCGAATAAACGGTGAATTTAAAGTGATAAACAATTAAAAATTATATCATGAAAAATTTTGAATCCATCAATAAAGCCTACAACAGCATATTCCAATCCAACCAATTGAGTTTGGGAGTGGTCGTGCCTATTGAAAATTATGGTCAAAATTCCGTTCCAAGTATGAAACAACATTTGGAAAAAGTGCAATTGGTCGAACACTTAGGATTTAAAGCAATTTGGATTAGAGATGTTCCTTTTCATGTACCATCCTTCGGCGATGCAGGGCAGGCTTTTGATCCCTTTACTTATCTGGGATTTTTGGCAGGACAGACCAATGAAATTGCTTTGGGTGTTTCAAGTATTGCTTTGCCTTTGCATCATCCTGTTCATGTTGCCAAGTCAGCAGCCACCATTGACCAGTTATCCGACGGACGTTTAATTATGGGCGTGGCATCGGGTGATCGACCTTCTGAATATCCCGCGATGAATATTGACTTTGAAAAACGAGGTGAATTATTTCGAGATGCTTTTCAATATATCCGAACAGTACAGGAAGATTTTCCGGTTTTTGAAAATCATCATTTTGGAAAATTAAATGGACAAATCGATGTTTTGCCAAAACCTATTTCACCAAAAATCCCAATGCTAATTACAGGTTCGAGTCGGCAAACCATGGAGTGGAATGCAGAGCATGGTGACGGTTGGATGTATTATCCAAGATCAGCCATGCAGCAGGCATACAACATTTCGGAGTGGCGAAGGGAAGTCGCTAAACATCATCATTTTGATAAACCATTTATGCAACCTTTATATGTGATTTTAGAAAAAAATGATGATTTTAGACCACAACCTATTCAATTGGGATTTCGAATTGGAGCGAATTATTTATTTGAATATTTAAAAGAAATGCAAAAAATTGGAGTAAACCATGTGGCTATCAATCTTCGTTTTAATTCAAGAAATATTGAAAATACATTGGAAGAATTAGCAGAAAAAGTTTTACCTCATTTTCATTTAAAAACAAAAAAAGAAATAACAATATGAAAAAGAAAATATTAATAACAGGAAGCACAGATGGCATAGGAAAATTGGCAGCTATAAAATTAGCCAAAGACGGTCATGAAATTTATTTACATGGCAGAAATGCGGATAAATTATCAAAGGTAATTACGGAAGTAAAAGCAGCAGCAAATAATGATAAGGTCAAAGGATTTGTTGCTGATTTTTCAGACTTGGCAGCCGTCAAAAAAATGGCGCAACAAATCAAACAAGAATTATCGAGCCTTGATGTTTTGATAAATAATGCAGGCGTTTTAAAAAGTCCGAATGCGCATAATCAAGAAGGTTTCGATATGCGGTTTGTGGTCAATTATTTTGCACCATACTTATTGACGAAAGAATTATTGCCCACGCTCCAAGCAGGAGAAAATTCTCGTATCATCAATTTGAGTTCTGCTGCACAAAGTCCCGTTTCCTTGGATGCCTTATCCGTTGGTGCACAACTTTCCGAACAAACAGCTTACGCTCAAAGCAAATTAGCTCTCACAATGTGGAGTTTTTATTTGGCAAAAAAACAATCGGTTGTTGCGGTCGTCGCCGTCAATCCCGGTTCTTTATTGAACACCAATATGGTGAAAGAAGCTTATGGAAGGTTTTGGTCTTCCGCGGATAAGGGCGCAAATATTTTATACGACTTGGCAGTTTTGGAAAAATTTGCCAATGCCTCTGGAAAGTATTTTGATAACGACCAAGGAGGATTTGGGAAGGCACATGGAGATGCTTATAATGATGATGTGATTGAAAAACTTATCTACGAAACAGAAGAGGTTTTGTCCTAGCAAAGTTATTGATGAAATGATAATAGTATGCCGCTAGAATTAAGAACCTGATTTAAATTTCGTTTTTGAAAATGAAAATAGTGCCTCGAAAACTCCAATAAATCTTGGGGCTTCCGAGGTACATATGCAGCTTAAGGACTAAGTATAATTTTTATTTATCATTAGGATTGCCTCCTTTTATTACCCATGTTTTTAACTTTGCGTCCGTGCTTTCACTTGGTTGTAGCGTTAAAGTTCGAGACATATAAGGTCCAGCAGCATCACTTTCTTTTCCAGTCATTAGACAAAGTTTAGCGTTATCTTTGGGGCTGAACTCTCCACTTTCTTTATTGTAAATAAATTTTTGTTCAGAAGATTCGGTGTCACTTTTTATGAGGCTAATTGTCATACCTATTTTGGGTCCACCAATCATCGCCGCACAAAATCCTGAGTAGGTGGCAGAGCAAATCTGTTGTGTTTTTTCATCATAGTAAAACAGAACATCTTCACCACTCGGTTTGCAAGAGTGGACATGTAAGACTTCATTAAAGCCTCTTCCTTCTGTGTCAATACAATATCCTAATTGGTCTTTTTCGTCTAGATTGTCTGCGAGATAAATTATGGGTTCTGGCGATTGAATATTAGGCGCATTTGAATGAAGTACTTTTTCAGTTTCCATCTTTTGGTTTTCAGTTCCGCTTTTAGTTTCTTTTACATTAGCGTTGCAACTCATCAATATAGCTAACATTAAAAATGGCATTAATTTTTTCATTCGTATTGTTTTATAAATATTTTAAAAATTATTATTTAAGCTTTCTTAAATCTTCAAGACTTAATGCGTAACTATCATTTCCCCAACTTCCCCATTCAAGCAGCCAAGCACTTGATTACTTCCTGCTTCACCAACATGATAATGATACCCTCTTACTTTGTCCTCATGTCCACCACACTTATCTAAGTTGGTTGGTTGATTTCCTGCTTTATCCAGTAGCGCATAAATACCAAATCCATCAATCGCATATCCAATCATTGGAGCGTGTCCATCGTCTTGGGCGATTTCTTTAGTACATCCAGTTGCCGCATGATAGTGATAGCCTGCGTGAGGATTTACATGTCCGCCACAATCATCCAAAGGAGCTAAAGTATGCGCTTTTAAAATGGCATCAGTTGGTGCAGGTGGGTCGAAATTTACGCCATTAAAAGCCAGTCCTAAAATGCCTCTTCTTAATCTTGAGGAGGAACTTTTATAAACTGGATTTATTGGAATGTAGTAAGTAGAGATATGGTCATGATAAAAAGAAGGTTGACATTCTACGCAATGGTTTTGATAGATTTCTTCTACATCAGGTTTGGCTGCGCCTTCACATTTTTCTTGAGTCAAAGTCACTTTTATAGAACCGTCGTCATTGTATAATTTCCATTTTGCATCCGCATAAAATTCCCCAATGTTTGAAATAAAATGACCATCGACATCATATACTTTTCCTTGCTCAAACCAAATGCCTCCTTTCTCTTTTGAATCATTGATGTGTCTGGGACACCAAGGACCCATCTGATGTTCGTGGGGTTGAGATTTCGTAACAATTTTATAGCAGGTTGTTTTAGTTCCTCGAGAAATTTGATGTTCGACTTCCTCAATGGGTTGAAGTAAGTTTTCTTTTATAAAGTGAGCAGGATTTACGGGAATTATGTTTTCCGTCAATGGCTTATTTTCTTCTTCACAACTGGTGAGCATGAATAGAA
>CALGJW010000430.1 GCA_937930025.1 uncultured Saprospiraceae bacterium
GATGATATTTGGATTGTGAGTAAAGAAAAAATTGTGTTGGATCTTATTACAACTAACTATAATGACAAAAAGCAACCTTTAGATTCTGTTAAGATTGTTGTGACAGAAATATTGGATGGTGAAATAGGAGAGAAGCGCTCAAGAATGAGACCGGACACAAACGCATATACTTTCCCGCTTTTGGTAGAAAAATCCTATAAGATCATTGCCTCAAGAAATGGATTTATTTCAGATACTACCACAGTTAATACCGTTGGAATTACGGCGAGTCAGGTAATTAATAAATCATTCACACTCAAACAATTGCCACCTCCTCCTCCGAAAGAACCAGAGGAAGTATATGAGGAGTATAGCGTAAACGAAGCGATTCGATTGAACAATATTTACTATGATTTCGATGATGATAAAATTCTTGAGGATGCAGAACCAGATTTGGAAGTCATCAAAGAATTAATGTCAGAATACCCAGATTTAGTCATTGAATTAGGTTCTCATACGGATTCTCAAGGTGCTGGTCCATACAACAAAGAACTATCTCAACGTCGTGCAGAATCCGCTAGAAAATGGTTGTTGAAAAAAGGAATTTCAAAAGAGCGAATTCAAGCCAAAGGATATGGAGAATCAGTCATCCTAAACCAATGTACCAATGGGGTGAAATGTGAAGATGATGAACATCGATTCAATCGTAGAACCGAGTTTAAAATCATCTCTGGTCCAACTACCATTAGAATCAACAAAAAGAGATTGATTAAACGTTCATCCGGCGAGTAATTCAATCTTATTTTCCAATAAAATGAATAATTGCTTAAGAGTATTCTCCTTTGCATTGATCTTTCTTTTTAGCTGCAACGCTACTAAAAAGGCACAGACTAATATTGATCCAGTCTTAACTATTGAGCCAAGGATATTAGACCTAGGAGCAGTAACCAAGGGAGAAGACCGCGAGATGCTTTTTACCTTTACGAACACCGGGAATCAACCGGTAGAAATTGAGTTAGCCACAGGCTGTCAATGCAGCGAAATTATTGCACCGACTGGAAAGGAGTTCGCACCTGGAGAACAAGGAACCATCAAAGTGATTTATCATACCGTTGATGAAAAAGACTTTGGACCCCAAAAGAAAACTGTAGATCTAATACTCGTGCAAACTGATGCAAAAACTGGCTATCAGTTGGTGAAGCAATTTTGGTATACTGTTAATCTTGTCCCAATAGGAAACGATTAGCCCGATTTGAACGTTAGTAGTCAAGTTTGAATTATTATCTTTTGCTTATGAAATCAATACTTTACTTTAGTTTTTTGACCCTCCTTATTAGCGCATGTGATCCTTCAAATAAAATAACTCAGGGATCAATCTTGGATCCTGTCATGCACTTTGAACCATCAACTATCGATTTAGGAACAGTAAAAAAAGGAGAAGTGAAAAAAATGGTTTATCCCTTTACCAATACTAGTAAGGAAGAATTACAAATTGATTTTGCAGATGCAGGTTGTCATTGTACAGAAATCTCTGCACCAGAGTCCACCGTTTTTAAGCCAGGGGAAAAAGGAGAAGTAGTGGTCACTTATTTTAGTGATCGAGAGGAGGAGTTAGGACAGCATGAAAAGACTCCGCTTATTTTATTAAAAAGAATAGATCCGGTTACAGGAAGTAATATGATTCGGGAGATTAAATTCAAAGTGAATTTAATTCAGTAAGTGAAAAAATAAAAGGGAGAATTACCAACGTCTAGCACCTCCATTTTTAAGTGCTGCTATTAATTCAAGATCTTGTTCGTTTTTTATAAGTGCCTGCATATAAGGAGGAAGCGTTTCCAATAAATCTATTTTTTCCAAATCTTTGGTAAGCAATCTTTCATTAAGCAATAATCGTATCCAGTCAATTAATTCACTAGTGGACGGTGCTTTTTTTAATCCCTTTTGGTCGCGAATCAAATAGAATATCCGTAAAGCTTGAGTCAGTAATGATTCCTCTAAAGCCGGAAAATGTACGTCAGCTATTTTCCGCATGACAGCCTCTTCAGGAAACTGGATGTAATGAAATAGACAACGACGTAAAAATGGATCAGGTAGGTCCTTCTCATTGTTTGAGGTAATAACTACTATAGGTCGATGTTTGGCCTTAATTGTTTTTTGTAATTCATATACATAGAATTCCATTTTGTCCAACTCCAGTAATAAATCATTTGGAAATTCTATGTCAGCCTTGTCAATTTCATCAATTAAAAGCACTGCTGATTCATCTCGATCAAATGCTTCCCAGATTTTCCCAGGCTTTATATACTGAGCAATTTGACTTACGTCTCGATCTCCTAGCTGAGAATCCCGCAAACGAGAAACGGCATCATATTCATAAAGGCCTTGTTGTGCTGTGGTGGTGGATTTGATATGCCAGGTGATTAATTCCTTGCCAAGCACATTGGCAATTTCATAGGCAAGCATAGTTTTTCCTGTTCCAGGTTCACCCTTGATCAACAAGGGTTTTTCTAAATGAATGGCCGCATTTACTGCAATGCTTAATTCTTCCGTGGCAATGTAATGTTCACTACCTTTGAATTTGATTTTCTTAGTCACCGCATAAATATAAGGATAGCTTTCAAATGGATTGGTTAAATAATGTAGTGAATGCTGCAAGCGCTCAAAGTTCGTTAGAATGGGTGGCCGTGATCGCAAGTTTGGCCTATGTGATTTTGGCCAGTTATGAGAACATTTGGTGTTGGTTTTTTGGAATTATTGGAGTTATAGCCTCTTTGATCGTTTATTGGCAAAGTAAATTTTATTTGGATGCTGGGCTACAGGTTTATTATCTTTTTATGTCCTTCTTTGGATGGTATATGTGGGGGAAAAACAAGGCGGAGCTTCCAATGGCCATCAGTCGGCGAAAGTTAAATTGGCATTTGATTGTGATTCTTTTGGGAATAGCAGCAGCTTATCCTTTAGGCAAAATTTCCAACTACTTTGGCGGCACCCTTCCTTTTGTCGACGCAGTTACTACCTCCTTTAGTTTGATCACAACCTGGATGGTAGCTAAGAAGATCTTAGAAAATTGGTTGTATTGGATTGTAATTGACTTAATCTGTGTATGGGCTTACTGGACCAAGGGATTGGAACTTTTTTCCCTTTTATTTCTCCTTTATGCCATAATAGCAATCTTTGGATTTATGGCTTGGAACAAAAAATCCCCGACCCAAAAATTATTTCAGGCCGAGGCATAGGAGAAACTCCCATCATCATCTCTTTAACCGTCGTATTACACGATGTACAATTGGAAAAATTGATGATTTAATTCTAATTGTGTGGAGTTCAAATATGCCCCTTACCAAGCATTTCATTTGAAGGTAGAGTAAAAATATGCTTTTAAAGGATCTTTGAGTAACAAAACGCTCAAAAACGGTAAATGACCGACTAGTAGACGTTAATGACAGTGTAATTTATTTAGATCGAGTCTAAATAAAATTTCTCCGAAGTGTTAAGGTAAACCTAACCCACATATAAGCCTAATACTTACTATCTTTGCCCGAATTTTAGGGTTGTAATTTTATTTCACAAAAATCTGCTGACTTTGAAGAGCGGTTTTATTACCATCGTCCTTTCTATTCTCACCATGTCTTACAGTAGCCCCTTGCTTGCTCAGACTGCATCTGGGGGTGACTACCTATTCAATGGATTGATTGCTATTGCAGCACTTCTAATCATTGGAATTGTGTTACTTGTAGGAGATAATTTGGTCAAAATAGAAGCCAAGAAATCTGGTGTATCCAATACGGCAGATGACTACTCGATCCTCCCATCTTTTGGCTCTCTGGTTAAACAGAAGAAACCAAAATTTGCTGCTGAGGAAAACTTTGTTCATTTGACAAAAGGCCATGATATTCTCTTGGAAGGAGATCCTGAAGAGCAATTATATGCTCAAGGTGGTTCCAAGACCTTTGCTGTCTATCCTCAAAACTTTATTGGAATGTCGCCCATTCCAAAAGTTGAAGTGGAAGTTGGAGCAGAAGTGAAAGCTGGTGACCATTTGTTTTTTGACAAGAAGTCTCCATTGATAAAATATGTCGCTCCAGTTTCTGGGGAAGTCATTGCAGTCAATCGTGGAGCAAAACGATCTATTGCCAGTGTCGTTATTCTCGCTGATAAGGAATTGAAATATCGAGCGCTTACAGCTCCCGCACTAGGCAATTGTTCTAGGGAAGAATTGGTCAATTTCTTATTGGACAGTGGAGGTTGGACAATGCTACGTCAAAGACCATTCGATACAATTCCTTCTCCTGAAGACAAGCCCAAATCTATTTTTATTTCAACATTCGACTCTGCTCCATTAGCACCGGATTTGGATTTTGTGGTAGAAGGAAGAGAAGCTAGCTTTCAAAAAGGATTGGATGTATTAAGTCTGCTAACAGAAGGCTTTGTTCATTTAGGTCTAGATGGTAGAGCAGGTGAATTAGAACCATCCGAAGCTTTCACAAAAGCTGAATCAGTTAAGAAAACTTGGTTTAGTGGACCTCATCCAAGCGGAAATGTAGGCGTTCAAATTCACCATGTAGATCCTATTAACGCTGGAGATAAAGTATGGTATTTAGGAGTTCAGGAAGTGATGACCCTAGGTGATCTTTTCTTGCATGGTAAATTTAATGCAGAAAGACTAGTTGCAGTAGGTGGAGCAGAACTTAAAGAAGCTGCATATCATAAGACTTACTTAGGAGCCTCTATGGGTGACTTGTTAGAAAATAATTTGACAAATGATCATGTAAGATATATTTCTGGTGATGTGCTTAGCGGTAAAGCAAAAGCCGCTGATCAACATATGAATTACTATGATGATCAAATTACGGTGATTGAAGAAGGAGATAACTATGAAATGTTTGGATGGTTGTTGCCATTGTCACCAAGACCAAGTTTGAGTCCAACCTTTGCGACTGCTACCTTATTTGGTGATGTGAAATATCATCCGAATACAAATACACACGGAGAAGAAAGAGCTTTTGTTGTTACTGGTCAGTACGAAAAAGTTTTGCCAATGGATATTTATCCACAGCATCTTATGAAAGCTATTTTGATACAAGATTTTGAACGCATGGAAGGCTTAGGAATTTTTGAGTTGAGTGAAGAAGATTTGGCCTTGTGTGAATTTGCTTGTACGTCTAAGCAACCATTGCAAAAGATTTTGCGCGATGGACTTGAATTAATGAGAGAACAACTTTAAAGAATAAGACACATAATACCGATATGGGTTTATTAGAATTTTGCAAGCGAATAGAACCAGACAAGAAGAAATCTCCTTTCTTGCATACGCTGTATGATGGTTTTTTCACCTTCGCATTCGCACCTAATACTGTTGCCAAAAATGGGGTACACATCCATGATGGAATGGATTTGAAAAGAACAATGGTTGTCGTAGTGCTCGCTATGCAGCTTTGTTACGTTTTCGGAACCTATAATATAGGACACCAACATTTTGTGGCACTAGGCATTCACACCGGGATATTAGATGCCCTTCATTTGAAGTTTGCTTATGGTTTAGTTAAGATCTTACCTATTTTCATTGTAACGCACGTCGTTGGTTTGGGAATTGAGTTTTACTTCGCGGCTAAAAAAGGGCATGCAATAGAAGAAGGATTTTTAGTCTCCGGGGCATTGATCCCTTTGATTATGCCACCTGATATTCCTTTATGGATTCTAGCAATGGCTGTTGCTTTTGCTGTATGGATTGGAAAAGAAGCTTTTGGTGGAACAGGAATGAATATCTTGAACATCGCCTTGTTAGCTCGTGTTTTTGTTTTCTTCGCTTATCCGACTACTATCTCTGGAGATGAAGTTTGGGTTGCAGGACTAGCAGATCAAGGAGCAGGACTTGCAGCTAACTATGGCTGGATATTCACAGGCTTTTTCAATTGGCTTTTTGAAGTCTTTGGCTGGACCACCTTTACTGCAGGACAAATGGCAGTAGATGGTTTCAGTGGCGCAACTCCTTTAAGTCTAGCTTACCAAGGAGGCTGGGAAGCAGTTACCAACCAATATTCTACTTCACAAATGTTCTGGGGAACAATTCCTGGTTCAATTGGTGAAACTTCGAAGCCATTAATCTTTATGGGAGTGGCTGTTTTGTTGCTAACAAAAATAGCCTCTTGGCGTATCATGCTTAGCATGTTTATTGGAGCTGCAACCATGGCAATGTTACTAAACGTTTGGGGCGCAACCCCATTCATGGAAGTGCCTTGGTTCTATCAATTTTACATGGGTTCATTCTTTTTTGCCATGGCATTTATGGCAACGGATCCTGTTACTGCAGCCTCAACAAATCGAGGAAAATGGATTTACGGGTTTTTAATAGGATTTGTCGGAATGATAGTTCGGGTATTAAATCCAGCTTATCCAGAAGGATGGATGTTGGCAATTTTATTCATGAATGTATTCGCTCCATTAATTGATCATTACGTATTAGAGTCAAATATTTCAAAAAGATTAAAACGTGCATAGTACTAAATACATCGTCGTTTTTGTTACCATTTTGACCACAGTTGTGGCGGTAATTCTTTCGTTCCTTTTTTCCACTTGGCAAGAACAGTCAAAGTTGAACGAGGCCATTTTCAATAAAAGAGCTATTCTTTCTTCTGTCAAAGATTATTTGGATGCCGATCCTAAGACTATGAGTGATGAAGAGGTAGTCGAACTATTTGACGGAAAACAAATGAAGCAGATTGCGCTGGATATGGACGGGGAGGAGTTGGGCTCAGAAGAAATAAAAGAATCTGGATATAAAGGAGGAAGAGCAGAGGACATCGATATGGCTAAGGAGAAAAAGAAAGACGAGGAAGAAAGAATTTTGCCGCTATATGTTTTTACCTCCAGTGAAGGTCCTTTGTATATCGTTTCTGTGCGAGGAAGTGGTCTTTGGGATGAAATTTGGGGGAACATAGCGTTGAAAGCTGATTTCTCAACTGTGGCTGGTACCACCTTTGATCATAAAGGGGAAACCCCTGGACTTGGCGCAGAAATAAAAGATAATCCCGCGTTTCCTGCAAAATTTACTGGTAAGCAATTTCTAAATGCTGAAGGAGAATACGTAGGAATCGATGTGGTGAAAAATGGTTCTAAAGGAAATCCGCATAAAGTGGATGGAATTTCTGGAGCTACAGTAACAGGAGTTGGAGTAGGTGAAATGATGGTGAGAGGAGTTCGCTATTACCAACCTTATTTTAATAAAATAAAATCTTCCCAAGGTGCTCAAATGGGAATGTTGAATAACTAATAATAATAATTCAGTAAAGATATTTTCTATGGCTGATACAGTGGTTCAAGAACCAAAAATTGAAGCTCCAAAAGAGCCCTTATTTGGTAAGAAAGAACGCAAATTAATCACAGATCCTTTAAACGATAATAACCCGATCACGGTTCAGGTTTTAGGAATTTGTAGCGCACTAGCGGTAACCTCTTTGGTTTACCCTTCTGTGGTGATCTCAATCGCGGTTGTATTCGTAACTGCTTTCTCAAGTTTGTTTACATCGCTAATGAGAAATGCGATTCCTAAACAAGTTCGAATGATCGTTCAGTTGGTAATCATCGCAACCTTGGTAACCGTGGTGGAATTAACTTTAAAGCGATACAACTATCCGATCTATAAAGAACTTTCAGTTTATATCGGATTGATAATCACCAACTGTATCGTAATGGGACGTTTGGAAGCCTTTTCTATGGCCAATAAGCCTTGGAGATCCTTCCTTGATGGAATCGGAAATGGACTAGGATATGGCGCAATATTAATTATCGTTGCTTTTATCCGCGAGTTGTTTGGAAAGGGAACCTTATTCGCAGGTTCACCAATTCAAATCAATATTATTGGTGCTAGTAATTCGACTACCGATTATTTTATAAATACAGCAGCAGATGGCTCTTGGTTCGGATGGTATGCCAACAATAACTTGATGGTACTTCCAGCTGCAGCAATGTTCATTATCGGTATTTTAATTTGGATCCATCGTAGTTGGAATCCAAAGCTAGTTGATATATCCTAAATAATCTTAGACCTAAATTAATTATGGAACTATTTAGTCTATTTATAAAAGCTGCCTTCATTGAAAATATGGTATTAGCCTATTTTCTCGGAATGTGTTCTTACCTGGCAGTTTCAAAATCTGTGAATACCGCTTTTGGCTTGGGACTTGCAGTAATATTTGTACTCGGAATTACAATGCCAATAAACTGGTTTATCAGTGAAAAAATTCTATCAGAAAATGGATGGCTTGGAATGGATTTAACCTTTCTAAGATTCATTTTATTTATTGCGGTAATTGCATCGATGGTGCAGCTGGTTGAAATGATCGTTGAAAAAGTATCTCCAGCTTTGTATAATTCACTTGGGATTTTCTTACCGTTAATCACAGTTAATTGTGCCATCTTAGGAGGTTCACTTTTTATGGTATCCAGAGAATATAATTTTTCTGAATCAGTGGCTTTTGGCTTAGGTTCAGGATTTGGTTGGTTTTTAGCAATCCTAGCGATTGCGGCAATCAGGGAAAAAATTCAATACAGTAATGTTCCACCAGCCTTAAGAGGATTAGGAATGGCTTTTATCCTTACTGGACTAATGGGAATTGCTTTCATGAGTTTAATGGGTATTGATCCTGCTGCATTGTCAGGAAATTAATTTAGAGTTAGCTAATAAAAATATTAATTGAAATGATTTTTCTATTAGATCTAGGTTTAGTGTTTGGGGCAGTTGCGGTTTTCGTGCTGATCATTTTAGCGCTTTCATTTATGTTGATAGCCGCTAGAAAGAAATTGGTTCCTCAAGGTAATGTCAAAATTATCGTGAACGGTGACACTGAAAATCCGTTGTTGGTTCAACCAGGGGTTACTTTACTTTCGGCCCTTTCGGACAAATCTGTATTCTTACCTTCTGCTTGTGGAGGTGGTGGAACTTGTGCCATGTGTGAATGTCACGTTGATAAAGGAGGTGGGGATGTATTGCCTACCGAATTGAATCACTTAACGCGAAAGGAAGCTGCAGAGAATAAGCGATTGTCTTGCCAAGTAAAGGTGCGAGAGGATATGGAAATCAGAATCCCAGAAGAAATTTTCGGAATCAAGAAATGGGAATGTGAAGTGGTTTCTAATGATAATGTTGCCACCTTTATTAAGGAGTTTGTTGTAAGATTACCGGATGGAGAAATATTAGATTTTCAATCAGGAGGATATATTCAAATTGACGTACCGGTTATTACTGTTGACTATGCGACTGATATAGAAGTTGATGAGAAGTATAAACCAGATTGGGATAAATTCAAATTGTGGGATTTAAAGATGGTCAATGATGAAGAGCAGTTTAGAGCTTATTCAATGGCCAATCATCCTGCAGAAGGAAATATTGTAATGCTTAACATTCGTATCGCTTCTCCACCTTGGGATCGTGCAAAGAATGCTTGGATGGCAGTAAACCCAGGAGTATGTTCTTCTTATGTATTCGGTAGAAAGCCGGGAGACAAAGTAACGATCTCCGGACCTTATGGAGAATTCTTCATTAAGCCTACGAAAAAAGAAATGGTATATATAGGTGGTGGAGCTGGAATGGCACCATTGCGTTCACATTTATTCCATATTTTCCATACTGATAAAACAAAGGATCGTAAAGTTTCATACTGGTACGGAGGACGTTCGACAAGAGAATTATTCTATACCGATCACTTTAGAAAAATAGAAGAAGAGTTTCCAAACTTTACTTATAATATTGCACTTTCAGATCCATTGCCTGAAGATAATTGGAAGGTGAAGGAAAGCTTGGAAGACAAGTCAGGAGATGGTTTTACTGGATTTATCCACCAGGTACTTTTAGATAACTACCTGAGTAAGCATCCTGAACCAGAGGAAATAGAATACTATTTCTGTGGACCGCCAATGATGAATGCGGCGGTAATCAAGATGCTGGATGATCTTGGTGTTCCAGAAGAGAATATTGCTTTCGATGATTTCGGAGGATAATCTATAAAAACATTATTAAAAATGGCCAGCTGAGTTTTCAGTTGGCCATTTTTTGTTGGTCAGAATACATCGTTGGTTTGGACTGAAGTAGTTGGCCAATGATCTTCAATTCCTTAGGGTTAAATCCAAAGACGGCCCACATTGTTTTTCCCAAATCCTACACAGAAAAGTCTCGCATCTTGGCGATCACTTGAGTCCTCGAATTTACTCCAAGCTTATCGTAGATATTTTTGAGATGTGTTTTTATCGTATTTAAGCTTACAAAGTTTATCTCCGCCAATTGCTTATTCGCCAGACCTTCCATTATTTGTAGGATAATTTCATATTCCTTAGGAGTGAAATTCGCCGGTGTCTTTTTATTGAGTTCTTCGAAGGAGATCATTGTATTTCCACCTGGAGCATCATAGTTAAACAGGGCAATTTCCAATGCAGTAAACAAGTCGCGTTCATCAAAAGGCTTGACAATGTATCCCATTGGCCGCGTATGTTTCGCACGTTCAATGGTGCTTTTATCAGCATAAGAGGTCAGGTAAATAAATGGAAATTTAAAATTCTTTTGGATATGACCACCGATTTCAATACCATCCTTATCGCTATCTAAATTGACATCAAGTATAGCGATGTCAGGTTTGGAGGTAGAGATAAGTGCCATGGCTTCATCCGCATCATAGGCAATTCCCGCTATTATATAGCCGATTTCTTTTAAAGACTCTGCAATATCTTCTGCGATCAGTGGATCGTCTTCGACAATTAATACACGTTTAGAAGTATCCATTTTTTGATTTTGAGGCTATTTATGAGCCGAGTGCTCATTTTTTATAATTGTAATATATTTAAAAAGGTTGGAACTAAGACTTTGATATGGACGTTATTTTTCGACGTATATTCGTGGCGATCTAAAGAAAGAGCGATTCATGACGACAAAAAATAGAATTTTAATTACTTCTGCCCTTCCATATGCCAACGGTGAATTGCACCTTGGTCATCTGGCGGGTGCCTATTTGCCTGCTGATATATATGCACGCTATCAAAGATTGCGAGGAAAAGATGTGGCCTTTGTATGTGGCTCAGATGAGCATGGAGCGGCTATAACTATAAGGGCTAAGAAAGAAGGATTATCTCCTAAGGATATTGTTGATAAATATCATGAATTGAATAAGGCCACTTTTGAAAAGTTAGGAATTAGCTTCGATTTCTATCATCGAACTAGTGCTCCCTTGCATCATGAGACCGCCCAAGAATTTTTTAGGACCTTGGATGCGATGGGTGATCAGTTAGAAAAGAAAACGA